>JBMYPG010000095.1:0-12408 GCA_049600095.1 Pikeienuella sp.
CGGTCGCCCCGATGCAACGGAGGAGGAGATGAGAGCCGCCGCAACCCGCGTCTCCGCTGACTTCATTGAGGAATTGGAAGACCCCAAGGGCCGCACCGGTTTTGAAGTACACGTCGGCGAACGTGGCGTAAAACTATCAGGCGGCCAGCGCCAACGCGTCGCACTGGCCCGCGTCGTCCTGAAAGACGCACCCATTCTAGTGCTGGACGAAGCAACCTCAGCACTGGACAGCGAGGTTGAGGCTGCCATTCAGGAAAGCCTTTATGGCTTGATGGAGGGCAAAACAGTAATCGCCATCGCCCACCGCCTCAGCACAATCGCCCGCATGGACCGCATCGTGGTCATTGATCAGGGCAAGGTTGCTGAAACCGGAACCCATGCAGAGCTTTTGGCAGCAGGCGGCCTATACGCAGGTTTCTGGGCGCGGCAGTCTGATGGGTTTATTCAGACAGAGGTCACGGAGTAACCCCATAGCCATGATTTGGTTGCCATCTTCATTAAAGCGGGGATGGCAACTTCAAAGCCAGTAGGGGACTCGATGGCCATTCAGCTCACCGGAACCGATACCTGCTCTGCCAAAAGTTTTTCGAGGTCACGACTTGCTTTCCAACTCGATGTTCAACTCATGCGCCAAATCGAAAAAGCGCCGCCTAACATTCGCTGAATAAGGGTTCGCCTTTTCTATGGCATCGAATACTTCGGGGGCATCGTCCTGCACCATAGAGATCGCTTCGACTAGCAGGTCAAAACTTCGCGTTGTCATTCGCGTGGGCAGAGGTCCCATTCGCTGAAGGACCTTGGCAATAAGATGGGTTAAGCCCTGCACTGTCGCCGCTTCGCGGTCATGATCCTGCGGTGTTGTCATGATCACGTTAAGACCAAGGCATTTCCGAAGAAACGCGGCGAACCGCCGATGCCGACAACCACGAATTGGGCAGATGGCAATCTTTAACCCTCTGATTCCATTACGGGCACTTTGTGGGCCAAACAACGGGTGGGTCGCAATAATATCCACATGATCCGGCAAGATTCTCTCCATAAGATCAGATGGTTGCACTTTGACGGATCCAACATCAACAACCAGCGCACCGGGGCGGCAGTTCGTGGCGACCGACGTCAGAACCTCTTCAAATGTATGCACGGGCGTGGCAATCACGATCACATCGCACTGCGCAACTGCTTCTAACGAAACGAACTCTACATCCGGCTCGGGTGCAACATTCCGACGGTTCGCTTGCGGATCGTGGGCCAGCAACACGAATTGACCAGACAGGCTTTGCGCAATGAGCTTCCCAAAGGCGCCAAAACCAATGATCCCAACGGTGTTCCGTTTTGTAATTAGTGCCTGATTTTTCACTTTTAGACCTCTGACTTGCCACTCAGCAGAAGGTCATTTTCAATCTTGTCCGCTGTTAGGGCAGCGGAAAATTAACGACAAAGCCGTCCGCAGCTATGAAAGCATGCGGTAATAGACAGTTACGATGATGAACGGCTTTGACATGAAGTTTAGGTACGCACATCGCAGTTCGAAGTCAAATAGAGCGTATCACGCCCGTACCTCATTACCTTCTCCGCCGCTCTCGCCACAAAATCAACAGTCCAGCCGCTGCGATCAGCAACGCCCCCGGGAATAGATCATCGAACGGGGCTTCGTCGAAAAACAACCAGCCCAGCGCAAATGCCAGCGGGATGCCGAAATAATTGAACGGGGCCAAATTGCTTTGCTCAGTCTGCCGGTGCGCAATAACCCAGCATAGAACCGCCGCCCCACCGAATGCGCCCATGGCAAAGATCAGGCCGAAATGCTGAACTGATTGCATGGTCGAAAACCCACCAGTCGCAAATGTCAGCACAATCGCACCAACAGCTGAAACACCTGATGAATACAGGTTCAGCAAAGCGCTCGGCGTATCATCATCCAATAGCCGAGAGGTGATCCCAGCAATCGCGTAAAACGCAGCAGCCAGCAAAGGCAGAACAGCAACCCACTGGAACGTCTCCGCCCCCGGTTTCATCACCATAATGACACCGGCAAACCCAATGCACACCGCCACCCATCTGACCGGCCCGACTTTTTCGCCCAAAACCGGCACGGCGAATGCGGTCATGAACAACGCCATCGCATAAGAAATCGTCGTCGCACTGGCAAAGGCCATCGCCCCTAGCGACAAATAGAAGGTGAACTGAGCAAAGGTGATGCAAACACCCCGAAACAACGCCAACCGCCACTGACGCAACCGCAAGCTAACCTCTCCACGCCGCCAGCTTGGCGATAAGAATAGAACCAGCGCACTGGGGATCAGGCCAAATAGATTGCGATAGGCCGACAGTTCCGCCGCACTATAAACAGGCGACAAGTGTTTGATGATCAACCCCATCATATCAAACAACGTGATGCCGAGAAACAACAGCAGGACAGCAGGCAGCAATCTGTCAGTACGGGCAGAGGCGGATGTCAGGGGTTTTCCTTTCAGGGAAGCAGCCACCCGATGCGTAGCCCGGCTTTCGACAGAAAGGCAAAGGAAAACCACCTACCCAACGCTAACCGTCGCATCCAACCCCAAAAGGTCCCCGATCAAGTCGGGGATGACACTACCTATATTATTAAATGTCATCCCGGGCGAAGACCCGGGACCCCTGAGTTCAAGCGCTATCAAAGTGATTTACAAGCAGCCAGAGCAGCTCCTAAACCACAGCCACCTCAATCACCGGGCTACGCGCTTCTATCGCCTCCGCCGCATCCATCAAAACATCCTCGCGATATCGCCCGCCAATCAGTTGCGCCCCCATCGGTGCACCGCCTGCCTCGCCAGTGCAAACACTCAACCCCGGCAGGCCCATCAACGGCAGGCCAACCTGCGTTAGTTGCGCTTCCAACACCGCAGGAAAAGCACCGGGCTCAACATCCTGTTGATCACGGAATGGAGGGTCAGCAGAGATCGGGCAGATCAACACCGGGTACTGGTCAAAGAACATTTCCCATTCCCGCAAAAACGTAACCCGCGCCTGCAATGCATCCAGAATGCCGTTCAAATCCGGCTCCGGGCACAGCTTCTGCATCTCGGCAAATACCGTAATCGCATCCGGGTCGCGCTCTTCACCAATCGGGTCACCCTCTGCACGTCGCATCTCTGCCAACCATAGCTGGGCTTGCAGCCGCGCAGGTTCACGGAACGGCGGGCTGTCCACTTCCTCCACCACCCAACCAGCATCGCGCAGCTTATCCGCCGCGCCTCGCAAAGCTGCCACAACGTCCGGGTGCGTATTCAACCCTTCGGGTGCCACACAAAGCCCCGCCCGCTTAGGGTAAGCGCCTAAATCCAAGGGTACCGGCGCCCACCAAGGGTCACGCACATCGCGTGCAGACATTGCCGCCAGTGACAGCCGCAGATCCGCAGCTGTCCGGGTCATTGGCCCAGACACCGCCATCAACTGCCCCCCAACATGCCGGTCCGGCCCAGAGGCGTTATAGGCAGGAACCCGCCCCAACGTCGGGCGAATACCCTGCAATCCGCAGGCATAGGCCGGATATCTAATCGACCCGCCTATGTCCGTTCCATGCCCAACCGCGCATATGCCCGCCGCCGTGGCCGATGCGCCACCAGACGATCCGCCCGGCGTCAGCGCCAAATTACGCGGGTTTTTCGTTGTCCCATGCAGGCTGTTGCGCGTGAACCAACGCAAAGAAAACGCAGGTGTATTCGTCCGCCCCACAATCACCGCACCAGCCTTGCGCATATTCGCAACAACCGGGTTATCACTCTCTGCGATCAGATCAGCCTGCTTGCGCAATCCATTCGTCGTCGCATGACCGGCCTGATCCACATTCACCTTGATGGTGACAGTCGCACCCGCCATCGGCCCCGCATCCTCGCCCCGCGCCACCGCCGCATCCACAGCATCCGCAGCTGCCAAAGCCTCCTCATCGCAGCGCTGCACGACCGCATTCAAAACCGGATTAACCGCCTCCAGCCGCGCCAAAGCGGCCTCCGCAACCTCTCGCGCAGAAAAGGCTCCGGATTTCACCCCCGCAACCGTATCAACGGCGCTCAGCTTCCATAGCTCAGCCATCAATCACACCGTTCCCGTATGGCATAAACCAACGCCAGCGTCTTACCTGTTGCTTCCTCGTTCAGCGGGTCATGCTGCGATGAAAACCATGAAATCGACAGATCACGCGCAGGGTCCACAAACAAATATTGCCCATGAATGCCCAGCGCATGGATCATCGGCTTGTCCCCACGCGCTACATACCATTTGCTGCGGTAATGCATTGATTGCCCAACAAAATGGTCGGAAAAATCGCCCCGATCCCAGGCATCCGGGTCACCATTGGTTAGAATGTCGTTAATCCAACCCTTTGGAATAACCCCACCACCTTCATCAGCCATCACCGCACCAATCCGCGCTAAATCTCTGGCGGTCATGCACAACCCACCAGCGGCACGGGGCGCGCCTATCGGATCTACAGTAATATAGGCAGGCGCGCCCGCCCCCATCGGCTTCCACAGCCGCTCGCTCAACATGTCCGCATATCGCTGCCCGGTAGCCCGTTCAAACACCCACCCCAACAGGTCTGTGTTGGGCGAAACATAATGAAACCGCCCCTCATGCGGGCCATCAGTCTCAGTCAAACAAGAAAAGAACGACCGTAAATCACCCGGCGAACGCCCCGGTGGCAATTGGTTCCAGTTCATCGCATAGCGATACTCGATGATCGGCCCCTCAGTGGCGAGGTAGTCTTCCTCAAACAACACCCCGGCCCGCATATCCAGCAATTGCCGAATAGTCGCGCCTTTATAGGCGGTATCAGCAACCTCAGGAATCCAATCCGTGACCAAAGCATCCAGATCAATCTCACCACGATCCACCAAAGTACCCGCGATCAGGCCCAGAATGGATTTCGAAACCGACATCAGGATATGGTGCGAATTCTGATCCATCCCATTGCGATAGCTTTCGTAAACCAGTTCCCCACCCCGCAGTACAACTACTGCGTCTGTGTCCGTATCGGCCATCACCGCTTCAATGCCAAGGCCTGCCACATCAAGCTGCCCCAGTGGAAAATCACGGATGTTCTCAGGATCATGCGCAATATCTGCCGATGGGATCAGCTCTCTCACATGTTGGAAAGACCACGCATTAAAGGGTCGGTTACGCCAATTGGCCAAAGTCGCCCGCTGCCCTTCAGCCGGTGGAAACCCACGCATAATTCCTGATGTATCTGCCTGATCAACCATCGAAACCTCCTATCGTTGACGCAACCGGACGCGATTTGCCCCGCCTCGTCAAGAACCAGTGAACAATGGATGGCAATGGCCTAGCGGTTTCGCCTCAACTCAATCTGCACCAAATCCGCAAACGCCCCTAATGCCTGGTCAGCATTATTGTCACCAACCTCCCGAACAGCCCGCGCAATCAACTCAGCCGCCGCCTGCTGAACGGCGCTGCAAATCTGCGGGTCCGCCGATGCCTGCACGAACAGATTCGCCGCCATCGCCGCTGCATTGCCTGAATTTGTCATCCTACACCTCTCTCTGCGCACTTTCGTATTTTACCTATATCTGTCAGCCGCTTTTTCCTGCGCCTTTTGAGGTATTACAGTCCGATTCGTTACAAATTTACTAAGATTCTCCCGCGATCTATTAACCAAGCCGTAACGGTGCTGCGCATAAAAGTGCATATGACCAAAGGTGAAGAATTCAGAGAGTTATTGCGCGCAGCCGTCGCCAAGCATGGCGTGGGGGAACGGCGGTTTGAACAGGACCATGGCCTGCCCAAATGGTCCCTTCGTGGCATTCTGGACCCCAACCGAAATCAGACCCCAAATCTCGATAAGGCAGAGGAGATTTGCTTGGGCCTCGGTTGGCAACTCAGCTTCAAAGTGGCCAAAGCGTTCGACGAAACGCGCCTGCTACCCGTGCGCGGCTGGGCAAAATGCGGCGTCGAGGGCTGGGGCGCGCCGGACCAACAACCAGCCCCTGCCCCCGCGCCCACAGGCTGGGGCCAGTTCGGTTTTTATGCCCGCGCCATGGGTCACTCCATGCGCCCCGAAGGCATCGCCAGCGGTGCCTACGCACTGATAGATGAGGCACGCCAACCACAAATCGGCGACCGGGTATGGGTAGAGGATTTTCAGGGCCGTGCCAGCCTAAAACGCCTTATCGCGGATGACGGGCAGACTATCATCCTACGCGGCTGGCTTGACCCAAATGACGGAGAGCAGACGTCCGTTGAGATCAACATGATCCGCAAATATGTCCGCGCTCTCCACCCAGTAGACAGGGTATTCACCGGCCCACCCGGCAAGGGAGAGGGACCGGAGGAAACCCCCGACCCCAAACCAGCCCAACAAATACCACCCGCTGTTTCAGAATCTCCACCGGAACCTGTACCAACAGACCCAAAAGACATCGAAGAACGCCTGCGCCGGATAGAGGAAAAGCTGGACAAACTGCTAAACCTGCAAGGTGCTTAGCAATCATCTACCCTACAGCCAGAACAAACAGCCCCCTGCCCTTTTTACCTAATCTGGTTGCTCAAGCGCCACTGCCCGACCAGATCGCCATTGCTTAACCTGTATTCACTACAGAAAACACAGATAGGGTCAGCATATGACAACCCCCATTTATCCGAAAGGCTGGCGGGGGAGCAAAAGGATCACTCACTTTCACAGAATGCTGCGGTTACTGCGTACGTCAGGCATGATGAACTGACGGATATAGGACAACCGCCCAAAGGTACTTTGCGCTTAACCTGAAGCATCGCCTGCCAATAGCCTGAAAACGCCAAGAGTGGGGCATTGGCAATTCCGACAAAAAAATGGGTTGCATTAATCTATGACGACGTCCCAGGGTTTTCAGACGGCCGAAGGATCAACTTAACCCTCAGTGCGCAAATAGTCTTTGTCCATCCATTTTACTCTTGTGTGCACCTCACGAATAAGGACAGGAACCGCTTGCGCAGACGGTAATTCCCGAAAGGAAAGATCATGCCGAAGTTGGCAAACCGGACATCAACACAGCCATACAACGCTTAAACAAGCAGTTCCAAGTGCACCTCGGATACAAAACTTCAAACTAGGCACTCAAAGAAGAATTATCAGATGTCGCACGCGAGAGGTGAACCCAAGTTTCGCAGGGCAATTTAAATGTCGGCATATCCTACATATATGCGTCCACCACTCCACCAAAGGCATACCTATTTAACCTTAGAAAAATTCAAACGATCCCAAACTAAAACCCTCCAGAGACTTTCCTGCAACCCCAGACCGGCAGTTGCACCGACCACCACAAAACACCGCCCCAAACCTCAAAAACACAAAAAGCTATGGCTCTCAGCCGCTAGCGAGGTTAACTTTCGTGATTGAGGGGGAGTACGCATGGCCAAATCGGTTTTGCTGGTTGAGGATGAACCACATATTCTGGAGGCGCTCAGGTTCCTTCTTGAACGTGATGGTTTTACTGTTACCGCCTGTTCCGATGGTGATCAGGCAATCGCAACTGCCCGTACGGATACTCCCGACATCGTTATTCTCGACGTGATGTTACCGGGCCGCAATGGATTTGAAATCCTGCGCGACATGCGCGCGAGCACCGATCTGGCCGAAATTCCCGTGCTCATGCTAACCGCCAAGGGCCAATCCCGTGACCGCGAAACTGCGATGGAAGCTGGGGCCAATCGGTTTGTCACCAAACCGTTTTCAAACGAAGAAATCGTCGCGGCGGTGCGAGAGCTCGCCGGATGAACGAACCTCGCGGTGAAACCGACCGCCGCGCTCAACGGGCTCGCAAAAGGCACGATGCCGCCGCCCTGATCACATTGGTCGGCGTTCTGATATTCGCCACACCTCTTATCTCTGCCTTGACATTAGGCCCGGATACCGCCGCCATTCCCAGCGCCGTCCTCTATATCTTTGGCGCATGGGGGGCGCTGATCGTTGTCGGCGCCTTATCGTCCCGCGCCCTTGACCGCGAATTGGATGCAGAGGAACCCGAAGAATGACCTTGTCATTCAATCTCCTCCTTACTGTTTGTGCGCTATATGCCTCCGGTCTATTCCTGATTGCTTGGCAGGCCGAAAGGCGGGCGAAAGACCGTCGCATGGGCATCCTGCGCTCGCCGATCATCTATACGCTCTCGATCTCAGTCTATTGCACGGCATGGACTTACTATGGCGCAGTTGGCTCTGCCGCGCGTAATGGGATGGAATTTGTCACCATCTACCTCGGCCCAACCCTCGTATTCATCGGTTGGTGGTGGCTGTTGCGAAAACTTGTCCGCGTAGGCCGCGCCCAACGCGTTACCTCTATCGCTGACCTGATATCTTCCCGCTATGGCAAAAGCACATCTTTGGCAGTCATCGTCACAGTGCTGGCCGTGGTCGGTGCCACACCATACATCGCGCTTCAACTTCAGTCGCTAACGCTATCCTTCTCAGTCTTTGCTGAGGTTGATGGCGGTCAGTCGCCAGACACCATCGCCCTCTGGGTCGCCATCGGCCTTGCGGTCTTTACCATCATCTTTGGGACCCGCAATTTGGACGCAAACGAACGCCACCACGGCGTCGTCACCGCCATTGCGGTCGAGGCCATCGTGAAACTAGGTGCACTGGTCGCCGTTGGTGTCTTTGCCGTCTGGGGTGTCGCCGACGGCCCAGCAGACATATTCGCCCGCATGAACCCCGACATGTTGCGCGGTCACGACGTATTCAGCGGCCGTTGGGTTGCCCTCATCTTCCTATCCGCCACGGCCATCATCTGCCTGCCCCGCATGTTTCAGGTCATCGTTGTAGAAAGCGCCGATGAACGTCACCTCGGCACCGCCTCATGGGCCTTCCCGCTTTATCTGTTCTTGATGAGCCTTTTTGTTATGCCCATCGCCATCGCGGGCCTTGCCGAGTTGCCCGCTGATGCCAACCCCGACCTCTTCGTGCTTACCCTACCGTTGGCCCATGGCCGCGAGGGACTGGCCACGCTTGCCTTCCTCGGCGGGTTTTCTGCGGCGACCTCCATGGTCATCGTCGCGGCCATCGCACTCAGCACTATGGTGTCCAACCACATCGTCCTGCCGATCTGGCTCCGCCTGGGCCGCGAGCGTACCCCGGCCAGCGATGATGTCCGCTCACTCCTCCTCCGCAGTCGCCGCCTTAGTATCGCGATCATTATCGGCTTTGGTTACTTCTATTACCAAGTCACCGGCGGCACCGGCGCTCTCGCCTCTATCGGCCTCATCGCCTTCCTCGGTGTGGCGCAAGTCCTGCCCGCCCTTCTTGGCGGCCTGTTCTGGCAGGGTGCAACCCGGCGCGGCGCGCAGGCAGGCATCGTCAGCGGCTTTTTCCTCTGGGCCTACACGCTGTTTTTGCCCAGTTTTCAATCCGCCGACATGGGCTATGCGCTAGAGGCATTAAACCCACAATCCCTGTTCGGCCTCGCCATTGATGATCCGCTGATCCATGCCATGGTCTGGTCGCTGGGCGTGAATACCGCGACGTTCATCATCGTCTCGCTTGCCACATACCCCAACCCGGTTGAACGCCTGCAAGGCCTGCAATTCGTCGGCGCCGCCCGCCTCGCCCCCGGCAGCGGCCAACGGCGCAGCGCGGCAGCAGAAGAACTCCTCGTCCTCGCCCAACGTATTCTGGGCCGACGTGAGGGTATCCGCCTGTTCAACGACACCGCCGCCGCGCAGGGTAAGCCAGACGGCCTGCCCAACCCCACCGATGAATTCATCGCCACGTTAGAGCGTGAATTCGCCGGCTCAGTCGGTGCCGCCACCGCCCACGCCATGATCAGTCAGGTCGCCGCGGGCGAGGCGATTTCGGTCGCCGACATGATCGCCGTGGCCGATGAAACCGCGCATATCATGGAGTATTCCGCACAGCTTGAAACCCAGTCGATAGAGCTTGCCCGCACCGCCCAGCAACTCCGCTCTGCCAACCAGAAACTCACCGCCCTCAGCGCGCAAAAGGACACTTTCCTCAGCCAGGTGAGTCATGAGCTGCGCACCCCCATGACCTCCATCCGATCCTTCGCTGAAATCCTGCGCGATGGCGCTGACCTGCCGCCTGAACAGGCAAAGCGGTACTCATCCATCATCCACGATGAAAGCATCCGCCTGACCCGCCTGCTGGATGATATTCTGGACCTCAGTTTTTTGGAGAATGGCCGCATCAAACTGGATATGGCAGAGGTCAGGCTGTCTGCCGTTCTCGACCGCGCTCTATCGGCGACCGAACTTCTCCGCTCCGAACGTGATGCGCTGATCAAAAGGGATGCGCTGGCCGATACTATCACGCTCAACACCGACTTTGACCGTCTGGCGCAGGTGTTCATCAACCTCATCTCCAACGCCATCCGCCATGGCGGCACGGATCAGCCGAATATTACCATCCGCTGCACCGCCACCGATGACGCGGTACATATCGACGTCGCAGACAACGGCCCCGGCATTTCCCGTGAACATGTTGAGCTGATCTTTGAGAAATTCTCCAAACTAAGCTCAGAAATGTCATCGGGCAGCGCCGGACTGGGCCTGCCCATCAGCCGAGAGATCATGCGCAACCTAAACGGCGGGTTAGACTACATAGGCCGCCGCCAAGGCGCAGTGTTCCGGGTGTCGCTGCCGCAGGGGTAACAACACGTCATCCCCACGCACTTGTCACCCCGGGCAAAGACCCAATGGTGTCCGGATTAAGTATCTGGACGAGGTGCATGATGTCGGTGCGGAGCATGCCGCCTGAGGTGCCCCCCTCTCACGCATTTTACAAATGCGCTGCCGGGCAGCGGCGTTCGCGGGGATGACATGTGCTACTCCGCCAGCAACGCCTCCATTTCCGCAATCTCTGCCGGATCGCCACCTTGAGAGCGTAGCAGCACAAGGAGGTTCTCTATTGCTTGCTTGGTAAGTGGATGCTCATCGCCCAAAACCGAGCGACGAATTCCTGCACTTTCGCGAAGTAAAGGCACCGCTTCATCATATCGTTTCATTGAGTAATAGAGTGCCGCCAAATTGTTTAGGCGAGTGGCATAGCTGGGATGCTCGCGCCCGATTGTTGCCTCATCAATCTCCATCGCTTGCCGGTATAGCGGCTCCGCCTCCTCATACCGGCCCATGGCGCGGAGGAGGCTCGCCAGATTGTTGAGGCGGGTGGCGTAGTTGGGATGTTCGCGCCCAATCGTTGCCTCACCGATTTCCAGGGCCTGCCGGTATAGCGGCTCCGCCTCCTCATATCGGCCCATGTCGCGGAGATTGATGGCATGTTCATTCAGAGCAGTAGCGTGTTCCGGGCTATCGTCGCCATGGTCTGCCTTTGCGGCCGTAATCAAGCGTTTGCTGTAGCTTGATGCGGTTAAGTAGTCGCCAGAGCGCGATGCGTACTCCGCCGCATTTTTCAGCCGGTCATAGTTCGCCGCCAAATCCACCGCCTTGGCAAAATGCGATGCTGCGTCGGCCCAGCGGATGTCTGCTTCGGCGATCAGGCCGCGTTGATAGGCGGCTTCGGCACCTTGCTCGGCTAGCCTTGCCAGTTGAGCCTCTGCATTTTCGACGATCCCGGCGAACAGGGTGTCTGCTTTGCTGGTGTCGCCTGCGGCGAGCGCAGCTTGTGCGTCGGCGATAGCCTCCGCTGAGGCGTCACTGGATGATAGCGTTGCGATTTTGGCGGTTAGCCGCTCAATCTCTTTCAGTTTTTCCTGATATGTAGCGTCCAGATCGCCCATTTGCCGGGTAATTTCGACCAGTTCCTGTTCTAACAGCGCCTTGTCCTGCCCGTGGGCGGTCGCCAGTTCAGCGCGAATATCGGCCTCTCGCTTTGCCAACCGTTCCTCATGCTGTTCGACGGTGTAGCCGATGATTTGGGTTATGGTAACTTGGGAATTGTTCCCCGCAACCACTGCGGTGCCATCGCCGCCAACCGATGCAGAGCCGCTATCGGTTGTTGTTTGGGTTACAGGGGCGGGAGGAGCAGGTTCAGAATCAGATTCATCAAAATAGGTGAATATTGTGAACCCTAAGGCAAGGATCGCAACGAGGGTTGCAACACCCGTTGGGCCTTTCCAATCTTTCCACCAGCTAAACCTGAACATGAATGCCTCATCCGTTAATCAGCGTAGGTTAGCAGAGGTTTAGTTTGGGGCATAATGGTTTTGTTGGTGGTGGGTTACACCCACCCTATCGCGATGCGTGGCCCCAAAACGAAAACCCCGCCGGTGTGGACCGGCGGGGTTCTGTTTTGCTTTATGAGATCCGACTTAGATCAGGCCCAGCTTCTTAGCTGAGTCTAATGTCAGGATGTCTGAGTCCACGCCGTTTGATGCCTGATAAGAGGCAACGCCGCGGCGGGTTTGGGAGCCGATGATGCCGTCAATCGGGCCGCCGTAGTGGCCTTTGGATTTCAGGGCGTTCTGCA
>JBMYPG010000096.1:0-12339 GCA_049600095.1 Pikeienuella sp.
GGTTACGTAATGTCACCCCCGAAAGCCGCGATTTTTGATATATTTGGAACGGTTGTTGATTGGCGCAGCGGTATTATTGCAGAGGCAAAGCGCATATTTGCACAGAAAGGTGTGAATACTGACCTTGGTCGCTTTGCAGATGCCTGGCGGTCGGAATATGCGCCATCTATGGCACCAATTAGTAGCGGTGAGCGGCCTTATGTTAAGTTGGAAACACTGCATATGGAGAACCTGCGCCGGGTTCTTGCGGCCATGGTGCCTGATGTAGCGTTTTCTGAGGACGAGTTGGAAACGTTGAATTCAGCGTGGACAAAACTTCCGCCCTGGCAAGATTCAGTTTCTGGCCTGCGCGCAATGCGAAGCCGCATGATGATTGCGACTTGTTCAAACGGCTCCATCGCCCTCATGACCCGGCTGGCCCGATATGGGGGCCTGCCTTGGGATTGTATTTTGGGTGCTGAAATTGCCCAAAGCTATAAGCCTGCGCCAATTGTTTATCACGCATCTTGTGAAGCACTGGGACTGCGGCCTGATGAGGTTGTGATGGTGGCTTGTCATAACAGCGACTTGGCGGCAGCACGGAAGGCTGGCCTACGAACAGGATATATTCCAAGGCCGGAGGAGCACGGACCGAACGGTACGCATGATGATGCCCAGCCAAGCTCTGACTGGGATTACATCGGTGTTAACCTGATTGATCTAGGTGGGCGGATCGCAGCCGGGTAGTTACGGCCGAATTGGGCCCATCGCTTCTTCAACACGTTTTGACAGACCTTCAACATCGGTCAGGATCAAGCCACCGCGTGACCGTTCGATCACGCCATCTTTGACCAAGGCCGATAGTTCGCGGCTGACAACCTCTCGACGTGACGAAATCAGATTGGCCAGATCCTCTTGAATCGGCGGCGGCGACACAATGCGTTGATCCGGGTGATTGGCACGCGGACGCGATTGGCGAAGCAGTTCGGCGCAGAGACGTTGGCGAGCGGTCAGGAAGGCTTGTTCAGCCAGCCGTTCATTGATGGTGCGCACACGTTCGGTCAGCTTTTCCATGGTTTTCAAGGAAACCGATGGCACGGTCGTTGCGATTTTGACAAACACATCGCCCGGCATGCTGCAAATTTCAGATGTGAACAGCGCGATTACGCTGGCAGAACGGCTGCGGCGGTCAATGGCTGACATTTCGCCAAAGAAGTCGCCACGGTCCAAATGGTTAAGAATCACATGGCGACCATAGGCTGATGACATCAATACCCGGACCTGCCCGGAAATAATGAAGAGAACCTCATTCGATTCATCGCCATAGTCGACGATTAACTCATGTGATTCATAGGAACGCCAACGGCATTGATCTACTGCCCAGGCCGCAATGTCCTGAGGAATGTCCGCCAAGAGCGGAATTCCAGAAAAATCCGCCATGAATCGCCCCTTCCATGCGCCGCTATACTGCGACTACCTCTCCGTTAGTAATGAACGGATAACATAGCTTTTGTCCAGCAGTCTATTAGGCATTCACCCATTTATGCACATTGATGTGTATAAATATCCATTTTCAACGTCTTTTGTGCAACTAAATGGCGCAACTAGGCCGAGGCACCACCAATGGTTAGGCCATCAATGAGCAAAGTCGGCTGCCCTACCCCGACTGGGACGCCTTGCCCATTTTTGCCGCAAGTCCCGATTCCCGGATCCATTTTCATATCGTTTCCAATTGCACGGATATGCCGGAGAGCGGTTGGCCCGTCACCAATCAATGTGGCCCCTTTTATCGGGTTCAGCACTTTTCCATCCTTCACCCGGTAAGCTTCGGTACAGGAAAACACGAATTTTCCATTGGTGATGTCGACCTGACCGCCGCCAAAACCAACGGCGTAGATGCCGTCTTTGACCGCAGCGACAACATCAGTCGGGTCGGCATCGCCATTTTCCATGATCGTATTGGTCATACGGGGCATTGGGATATGAGCATAACTTTGCCGCCGGCCGTTCCCCGTGGGGGCCACGCCCATAAGGCGGGCATTTTGGCGATCCTGCATATAGCCGGTTAGAATCCCATCTTCGATTAAAGCTGTGCGATTGGTTGGGGTGCCTTCGTCATCGAAAGAGAGGCTGCCCCGGCGATCCGGGATGGTACCGTCGTCCAGAACAGTCACGCCCTTTGCCGCAACCTGCTGCCCCATAAGGCCAGCAAATGCTGATGTTTTCTTCCGATTAAAATCGCCTTCAAGCCCATGGCCGATAGCCTCGTGCAACAGAATACCCGGCCAGCCTGCGCCAAGGGCGACTTCCATCACACCAGCGGGGGCATCTTCGGCGCTGAGGTTTACCAGCGCAATTCGGAGCGCCTCCTCTGCTTGTGCTTTCCATGCAGCCGGGTCGATGAGGATAGAATAGCCCGCACGGCCACCAGCGCCCGAAGAGCCGCTTTCGCGCCGCCCGTCCTGTTCGACGATGACACTGATGTTGAGGCGCGTCATTGGCCGTGCCTCTGACAGTATGCCGCCCTCGGGGCGCAGGATCGTCACCTCCTGTAATTGACCATTCAGGCTGGCGCTGACCTGTACAACCCGTGGATCGCGTGCACGCAGGTAATCGTCGATTTCCTTTAGCAGATCGACTTTGCCACCGAATCCGAACTCTGCCAGCGGGCTTTCCTGACTATATAGCCGTTGATTGGCCGTTGGCGGCGGCGGGGCGATTACGCTTTTCGCCTCAGATGTTGCCAGTTTGGCCGTTTCAGCAGCCCGGCGGAGGGCGGCTTCGGTTAATTCAGTTGAATGCGCATAACCTGCAACCGGTCCGGCAACCGCGCGCAGACCGAACCCTTTGGCGCTATCGTAGCTCGCGCCTCGTAAGCGGCCATCATCGAATGCAAGCGATTCTGAGCGCCGCTTTTCAAAGAATAATTCGCCATCATCCGCCCGCGCAGTCGCATCACGAAGAATCGCCAACGCCTTGTCTTGGTCCAAATCGGACTCAAATGGACGAAAGGGCGCATCTTGTTCCGACATCGAAAGCTCCTGTTTCCTTGGGTTTTACCCCGCTAAGCGGCTGAATGACGCAATTCACCAGCTTGCTCTTACGCTAGCCCTATGGTTTTAACCGCAGCAAATCAAATCAGCAAAGATGCGTCTTGCGCCTGCTTGGCTGAATAGAACGTATCCAGAGCGAATCTCGGGGGACCGAACGCCATGTCGAACGCAAAATTGCTTTCATTCTTTACTGCTTGCGCTGCAATGCTGGGCGCTACAGGCGCATATGCGCAGGAATTAGTCGGCAAAGCCGTGCCTAAGGGCCTGAATTTCCAAGAACCTGCCACTGAGCTGGCGGCTGACATCGCCTGGTTCGATGACATCCTTCACGGCATCAGCGCCGTGATCGTGGTATTTGTTTGTGCGTTGCTGCTGATCTGCATCGTCCGCTTTAACAAAAAGGCGAACCCGGTTCCTGCACGGTTTACCCACCATGCCTTGCTGGAAGTTGTCTGGACCGGCGCACCAATCGTTGTTTTGCTGGTTGTTGGCGCGCTGTCGCTGCCAATCCTGTTCAAACAGTTGATCATTCCAGAAGCTGACATGGTGATCAAAGCGACCGGCAACCAGTGGTACTGGTCATATGAGTACCCAGAAGAAGAACTGGAATTCGACGGTATCATGCTGGAGCGTGATGAGTTGGCCGATGCAGGCTATGCTGCTGATGAGTATCTGTTGGCCACTGACACAGCCGTTGTTGTGCCAGTGAACACCAATGTTCATCTGCTGGTTACTGGTTCTGACGTGATCCACGCTTGGGCGATCCCTGCATTCGGCGTGAAAGTTGACGCTGTACCTGGCCGTATGAACGAGTTGTGGTTCAATGCGACCCGCGAAGGCACATTCTTTGGTCAGTGTTCTGAGCTGTGCGGCAAGGATCACTCTTACATGCCAATCGTCGTCAAAGTCGTTTCCGAAGACGAATACGAGAGCTGGGTTGAAGAAACCCGTTACGCTCAGGGCAAAACTCCTGCGACTGCTGTCGCATCTGCTGAGTAAGGTAGCGAACCATGGCTGACGCGCTTGGATATGAGACCCAGATGGGTCAAGGTGATGCGGAGTTCAAAGATTACTTTGAACTCCTGAAACCGCGCGTCATGTCTCTGGTCGTTTTCACTGGTCTGGTTGGCCTGATTGCGGCACCGATTGGTGTTCATCCGATTGTCGCATTCGCCTCTGTCCTTTGCATTGCAGTTGGTGCTGGTGCCTCTGGTGCGTTGAACATGTGGTGGGATGCTGACATCGACCGCAAGATGGGCCGTACCCAAGGCCGGCCCATCCCTTCTGGCCGGGTGACGGAGCAGGAGGCACTGGGTGTCGGTATTGCACTGTCGCTGATGTCTGTTGCGATGCTGGGCCTGTTTGCCAATTGGGTTGCTGCTGGCCTGTTGGGCTTTACCATCTTTTACTACGCCGTTTTCTATACCATGTGGCTGAAACGGGCGACGCCGCAGAACATCGTTATTGGTGGTGCTGCTGGTGCGTTCCCTCCGATGATCGGCTGGGCCGTTGCTACGGGCGGTGTATCACTGGAAAGCGTATTGATGTTTGCGTTGATCTTTATGTGGACCCCGCCCCATTTCTGGGCGCTGGCGCTGTTCCGCAACGAAGATTACGTCAAAGCCAACGTGCCGATGATGCCGGTTGCTGCGGGCCCACGGTCCACGCGTCGGCAGATCATGGCCTATGCTGTTCTGCTAACGCCTATCGCCATTGCGCCTGCATTCACCCAAATCGGTGGCGCGCTATATCTGGTGGTATCAGTTATTCTATCTGTGGTCTTTTTGACCCTAAGCTGGCGCGTTGCTAACCGCGATGAAGCCGCTGCCGAGGCTGACAAGTTTAAAGCTGAAAAACGCCTGTTTGGTGTTTCTATCCTATATTTGTTCCTGCTGTTCGCCACGATCAGCGCCGAAGCGGCGCTTAAATCAGTTGGCTGGCATGTTGGATTGGTTTGATGAGCACTGCGATGTTGGACCGCGAAGAACATGAATTGCATGGCCGTCGCAAAGGCCGGAACCGCGCAGTTGGTGCGTTGCTGGGCCTGTTTGTGGCGCTGTTGTTCGCTGTGACCCTCGTCAAGATCGGGCCGAATGTTGCTCAGCAGATGGCTGAGGGCAATGAGAACCCACGCATCCCTGCCGTGCCGCTCGGGTCAAACGAATGAGCTATGCGCGCAAAAATACGCGCACTGTTGCGACACTGGCCACTGTGGTTTGCGTTATGGTCGGGCTCAGCTTTGCTGCTGTCCCGCTGTATGACCTGTTTTGCCGTGTCACTGGGTTTGGTGGAACGGTAGCGACGGCTGATGCTGGCGCTGACCGTGTGCTGGACAAAGAAGTGACCGTTCGGTTTTCGGCCAATACAGAGCGTGACATGGAATGGTCGTTCAAGCCTGTGCAAACCAAGATGAAAATCAAGGTTGGGCAGACTGGGTTGGCCTTTTATGAGGCGACGAATACCAGCGACCGGCCCATTGCCGGCACCGCAACCTTTAACGTCACGCCGTTTTCGGCTGGTGGCTATTTCACGAAGATCGACTGTTTCTGCTTTACCGAACAGGTTTTGGCACCCGGCCAGACCGTGCAGATGCCCGTAACATTCTTTGTAGACCCTGAAATGATGGATGATGATGAAGCAAGCTTTGTCCACACCATTACTTTGTCTTACACTTTCTATGAAACCGAGATGCCTGAAGAAACAGCCATGCTGAGTTCTGACGGAAACGCAACCGACCGCGCGGCGGCGGTCCAATAGCAGATCGCCTGCCTAGAGGAGGGGAAGCCACTATGGCCCACGAAAAGAACCACGATTACCACATTCTACCCTATAGCATCCTGCCACTTCAGGGTGCGCTGAGCGCATTCATCATGCTGTTTGGTTTTGTCCTTTGGGTTTCACCCCAGGTTGACGAAAGCATGCAGCAGCCATGGATGGCGCTGATCGGCTTTGTCGGCGTTTTGTACACCATGTTCGTGTGGTGGAGAAACGTTGTCATCGAAGCACATCAGGGCGACCACACACCGGTGGTTAAGATTGGTCTGCGCTATGGCGTGATCATGTTCATCACCTCAGAAGTGATGTTCTTTTCTGCATGGTTCTGGTCGTTTTTCAAACACGCCCTTTTCCCAATGGCTGATCCTGAAACGCTGAATGGCGCGTCATCACGCATGCCCGATGGCATCTGGCCACCAGCCGGTATCGAAACATTTGACCCTTGGCATCTGCCACTGATCAACACGCTGATCCTGCTGACATCTGGCTGCGCCGCTACGTGGGCTCACCACGCGGTTCAGGAAGATGATCGCCACGGCCTGAAATGGGGCCTGATCTATGCTGTAGTTCTGGGCGTTCTGTTCACCATTACGCAAGCATATGAGTACGGCCACGCCGCATTCAGTTTTGATGGCAACATCTATGGCGCGAACTTCTTTATGGCGACCGGTTTCCACGGCTTCCACGTTTTGGTTGGTACGATCTTCCTCGCCATCTGTTTGATCCGCGCCACCAAAGGCCACTTCACTTCAGAAGCTCACATCGGCTTTGAAGCGGCTGCCTGGTACTGGCACTTTGTTGATGTTGTATGGTTGTTCCTGTTCGCAGCCGTTTACATCTGGGGCGGCTAATAAATTGCCCGCAGACAACACAAATTCTGAAAAGGGCGGCGCACAGCGTCGCCCTTCTTCGTTCCGGCTGTTGATGCTGGCGTTTTTCGGCATCGGTGGTTTTGCCGTTTTGACCAGTCTGTGCGTTTGGCAGTTGCAACGCCTAAGCTGGAAAGAAGGCTTGATTGCGGTGCTGGAGCAGCGGCTGAGCGCTGCGCCGGTTGCAATGCCTGCTTCGCCTGATCCGACGGTTGATGAGTTCGCTCGGGTCACGATTAACGGACGATTTTCTGGCGCGGAAGGTGCGCACGGATTTGTTGATGCGCCGCTGCTGACGTCACTGCGCCCGCATGGACCTGGCTATCGTGTTATTCAGCCGTTTGATCTGGTTGATGGGCGGCGGGTCATGGTCGACCGAGGGTTTGCGCCAGTGGCGAGCAAGAACCTGCATGGTGCAGCATCCAAACCTACGCCTGCGCCGGCGGCCCAGATTACTATCACTGGCGCGATGCGTTGGCCGGTAGAGGGTGGCGAAGGCCAAGCCTATGGCAGTCGCGATAATGTCTGGATCAATCGCGATATGGCGGCGATGGCGGAGCTGTTTGGATCAGAGCCAATCCTGATTATTGCAGAGACAGATACATCGGTTGGCGAATGGCCCCTGCCCCAACAATTGCGAACTGTGGATATTCGTAATGATCACATGGAGTATGCGATGACTTGGGCATCGCTGGCTTTGATCTGGGGTGTAATGACGATTGTATTGTGGCGCAGACGCGGGTGACAAGCGTGTCGCGCCTAACCTGATACAAGTATTCACTTGGCCCGATGAGGCAGCGTTTACAGCGTACAACGCGTTCAGCGGGCCTAGTGAATGCAATTTGGTGCGACACGCTCTAACGCCTGAGGGTGGCGCGTAGATCAGCGCCGTTGTCCACATCGGTCATCTGTTGAGCATAGGCGATGCGCCCCCCCTTCATCGTGGCGGCAGCATCCGCCATTGCGTGAGGGGTCGACCACCGCGCGTTTGCGAATAGGTGACGTGGCGCATGGGCTGGATGGGACAAACCAACCAGCCAGAACCCACCGTCATTGGCCGGGCCAAAAACGGCATCGGCCCCTGCCAACCTGTGGAATGCATCCGCAATATGGCCGGGAGTTACATTCGGGATGTCGGCACCAATTAGGATGGTTGGACCTTGCCCTACCTTTAACGCTCGCGCCATTCGTTCGCCCAGCCCACCGCCGCCTTGCCCATATCGCAGAAGGTGAAGTGGCCAGCAACGGCTGCTGGTGGCCCGGTCAGGGGAAACGGCGAGTTCTACCTGCCATCGCGGATCCCTTTCCAGTCGGTTGATCAGGCGTGTGGATTGATGGCGGTACCAGTTAGTGGCCGCAACGCTGCCGATGTCGGCTGCTAACCGGGTTTTCACGCGGCCAAGCCTCGGTTCTTTCAGAAATATGATCAGGCGGCGGCGGGTCATGTATTGAAATCAATCTCGTAACGTTGCTCAGTCACAGATACGCCCCATGTTTCTCCTGCAGCTTCCTTTGCCAGTTGAAAACCAGCGGAGAGATAAAGGTTTTTGGCTGCATCCAGCCCCTTGAATGTGTTGAGGTATGCCCCCGGTGCACCGATGCTACGCAAATCGTCTAAAGCCAATTGCAGCAGTTTTGTAGCGATCCCGCGCCCACGGGCGCGCGGTTCGGCAATGACAATGCGGATATGGCCGCGACCGGCTGCATCAGTATCTTCTAAATCACAAGACAGGGTTGCCAAGGGCCCCTCGTTGTCCCTTGCCACACGCATGGTTACGTGGGGTGGTGAGAGGCGGTGCATGATGTCACCGGCGATTGCGGCTACGATCCCTTCAAATTCCACACCGAAACCGTAGTTTTCTGCGTACCATCGCCCGTGAAGCCCGACGAGCCAGCCAATGTCGCCGGGAATGGGTGGGGTTATCGTATAATCCTGCGCCATCAGTACCCTTTCGCCAAGTCGTCAGGAGAGGCACCACATAGAAAGCGGGCCAATCGGATAAGGTTGCTGCTACCCCGGCGCAGCCACCCATCCCGGCGATATTTATCTGCTGTTGTAGTGGCGATGGCATTGATGGGTTTTAGGCGGCGGCGGCCCAGCTTTCGGGCAAGTGCTACATCCTCCATCAATGGTATGCCCGGCATGCCTCCGATCTGGTCGTATAGATCGCGGTGGATGAGCATGCCTTGGTCGCCGTAGGGCAAGCCAAAGACACGCGCGCGAAGGTTCGCCCAGCCTGCCACGAGCCTTGCCATCAATGATGGATCATCAAAACGCAGTTGAAACCAGCCTGCCCTGTCTGGGTTTTGTTGTATGTGGCGCTCAGCCGCTTGCAACCAGCCTTCGGCCAAAACTGTATCGGCGTGCAGCAGCAGCAGCCAGTCACCGCGGGCGGTTGCAACGCCTGCCGCCAGTTGCCTGCCCCGCCCTGCTGGTCCGTCAATCAGCCGTGCACCGACGGAATCAGCTATCTTTTCAATCTCATCACTTGAACCGCCGTCAGAAATCACAACATCTGCAAGGCGTTCGGCCACGACGGCCTCGCCCAAGGCGATCAGGCAGGGGCCGATGCAACCGGCTGCGTTGAGGGTGGGGATTATCACCGAGATCATGCTAACACTTATCCGAATCGCAGCCACAGACCGGAGCCACCCGATGATCATACGCATCCTGATCGCAGCCGCACTACAACTTGCCGTTCTTAGTACGGGCGCAATTGCTGGATCGGGGGATCTGTACAGATCAATCTCTCCGAACCAGTTGCTGAATATTCTTTCGAGTGAACGCGGGCGCATCGATATAGACGAGACTGAAAGCGATACAACGTTGGAAGGCCGTGTCGCGGGTGCAGATTATTCAGTCTATTTCTATGAGTGCGATGGTGCCGGGTTCACTGACCCGGCGCGGCCAAACAGCGAGTGTTTGGGGTTTGAATACCGCGCTTATTTTTCTGGATTTGGTAAAGACCTAGCGACGGTGAACCAGTGGAACATCGATTATCACTATGGTTCGTTGTGGCAGGATGGCGATGATCTAGTTCTGCAGCTGAATGTCGTTGTCGAGGGTGGCATTACCGAAGAAAACATCGGGATCACCTTTCTATGGTGGAAAGCTGTGATCGACAGCTTTTACGACTTTATGGAGCAGAATTAAGCCCATGGCACAGCATGTTTTTGTTGATGACAACCGCGCATTGTTGCGCGTTGGCGGCGCTGAGGCGTCAGAGTTTTTGCAAGGCCTGATCAGCAATGACATGGGCAAGGTCAGCCCAGAGCGGTTAATCTATGCCGCGTTATTAACACCGCAGGGCAAATATCTGTTCGACTTTTTCGTTGGCGAGGATGCCGACGGATTGTTCATCGATGTCACCGCTGACCGAGCACCTGCATTGGCGCAGCGGTTGATGATGTACAAATTGCGCCGCGATGTGACGATTACGGGTGAGGCCGTGCCGGTTGCTTTAATGTGGGGCGGCGGGCCTGCGCCCGAAGGTGCGTTGGCTGATCCGCGTAATGAGGCATTGGGGTGGCGGTGTTATCACAATGCCCCGGCTGCCAATGCTTCGCGCACGGATTACGATGAGTTGCGCGTTGAGACCGTCACACCCAGTACGGGTGTCGAGTTGATTGCGGATCAATCCTATATTCTGGAAATGGGGTTTGAGCGCCTGCATGGCGTTGATTTCCGCAAGGGCTGTTATGTCGGGCAGGAGGTTACCGCCCGCATGAAGCACAAAACTGAGCTGAAAAAGGGCCTCGCCCAGATATCAGTCGATGGCGTGGCCCAACCCGGCGATCAGATTCTGGCAGGTGGTAAAGTTGCTGGCACGGTTCATACTGTTTCGGGTAACACTGGCCTTGCCTATCTAAGGTTTGACAGAGCGACCGGTGAGATGCATTCAGGCGATCAACCTGATGCTGCAACGATACGGCGTCAGCCTAATTGATTAGGCCGCGATGTGCGGCCCACCTAACATCGAAAACACGAGGCGAACATGGCTTACGAAACCATCAAATTGCTGATCAATGGCGAATGGCGCGATGGCGACGGGGGTGGCGAGGACATCCTGAACCCCGCTGATGATACCGTTCTGGGCCATTGCCCCCATGCCAGCGCTGCGCAACTGGATGAGGCAACTGCTGCTGCTGAAGCTGGTTTCAAGGTCTGGCGCAACACCACACCAGCCGCCCGTCAGGTCGTGTTGGAAAAGGCCGCGCGCATTCTGGAAGACCGGATTGACGAGGTTGCCGTTAACCTGACCCTGGAAATGGGTAAGCCGGTTGCGGAATCGAAAATTGAGATTGATTTCGCCGTCAACATGCTGCGTTGGTACGGCGAAGAGGGTAAGCGCGCCTATGGTCGTTTGATCCCGCCCCGGATCCCCGGTGCGCGCCAGCTGGCCATTAAAGAACCTGTTGGACCTTGCCTCGCATTTACCGCATGGAATTTCCCCAGCACCAATGTGATCCGCAAAGTTGCTGGTGCAATCGGCGCGGGTTGTTCGATTGTCATCAAGCCGAGCGAAGAGACCCCGGCAACGGCGATAGCCATTGCGCGGGCGTTGCAGGATGCAGGGCTGCCTGATGGCGTTTTGAACGTTGTGTTCGGGGTGCCGGATACAGTCAGCCGCCATCTGTTGGCCTCGCCTGTATTTAAAAAGCTGAGCTTCACCGGCTCCATCCCTGTCGGCAAACATTTGCAGAAACTGGCGGCGGATACGTTGAAGCGGTGCACGATGGAGCTGGGCGGGCATTCGCCTGTGATTGTCTTTGACGATGCTGATGTTGAAAAAGCGCTTAACGTCATGGGTGGATTTAAGTTCCGTAACGCCGGGCAGGTTTGCATCTCTCCCACTCGGTTTTATGTGCAGGAAAATGCCTACGCCAAATTTGTCGACGGATTTGCAGAACGTGCAGCCGCACAGAAAGTCGGCAACGGGTTGGAAAATGGCGTAACTATGGGGCCATTGATTGCCGCACGACGGATGGAGGTGATGGAAGATTTCACTTCTGAAGCCGTGAGCGCGGGCGCAACGCTGAAAACCGGCGGTGTGCGGATGGGTAATCAGGGTAATTTCTGGGCTCCGACGATTCTGTCGGATGTTCCTGACAATGCAAAGATTATGGTTGAAGAACCATTTGGCCCTATCGCCCCTGTCGCGCCGTTCAAGGATATGGATGACGTGTTGGAGCGGGCAAACAGCCTGCCGTTTGGTCTTGCAGCTTATGCCTGGACCTCGGATGGGAAAAAGGCACGGGTGCTGGAGGATCAGCTTGAATCTGGCATGATTGGCGTCAATCACCCCGGCGTATCGATGCCTGAAACGCCGTTCGGCGGCGTGAATGAAAGCGGCTATGGCTCTGAAGGTGGGATCGAGGGCTTGGAAGCCTATCAGCGCACCAAGTTCCTGAGCGAAGTCGACATTTGATGTTGGCTGACTAACGCGGTGCCCCTGGGCCGGGTTCCGGTGCCGGGGGTGTTGTGCTTTCGCTATGCGAAGGCTGATTTGAGTATTTATTGACCAAAGATGGGGGATGGATGCCAAATCACTGTGGCTCTGGCTCATCCTTGGCTTGATTGCACGATCCATAGCCACCGAGTGGCCCCTGTTACCCTTGCTTTCATCAGCGTGCCAAAGTACCCAACGCCTGTGGTTAGACTG
>JBMYPG010000097.1:0-12276 GCA_049600095.1 Pikeienuella sp.
GTTCTGAGTTCCCCCGTTGCGCTGACTACCTCAATTTCTGGCGCTCGGTCGATTTGAATGAACTCTGCCAGCAGACCGTATACGTCATCATTCAGGAAAGCTGAATTATCTGCATTCCGCAGCCTTTTGACCTGAAGGGCTGCTCTCATTGACCGCGCGGCTAATGCTCTGCCGGGTTCTGAAATGAGGAGTGGTTCTACATCACCAAAAGCTGCTAATGCATTGTGAATTGGTGTGAAATAACTGGTTAGGCGTTCGGTAATATTTGCTGGGAATCCCCCACCGATATTTAGCGCATAGATTTGAACACCAGTTGATTTCGCAATTTCAGCTGCTGCTTTTATATGCGCGACGAATGGGGTTGGTTGCTGGCAATCCACTCCGGGGTGGAAGGTGAGCGCTGGGATAAAGCCACTATCGTTCGCTTTGAGCAGTAGGTGTTTGGCTGTTTCTACGTCAGCACCAAACTTTGAACCGAGGCTCATCGCGGCTCCGGGCGTGTCGATTTTAAAACGGATAAAGAGCGTGACGCCGGATGGGTCCACCAAGTTAGTCAACGCAGCCAATTCTTCGATGCAGTCAACGGAATAACCCGCGACACCTTGGCTAGCCGCATAAGTGATTTCGGCATCAGACTTGATCGGATTGTCGTAGTGCAAGATTGCCGTAGGGAAATGACTACGGATCAGGTCAATCTCACTAGGGCTAGCGACGTCGAACCCGCGTAGACCCGCGTTCCATAACTCGTGCAGCAATCGTGGTTCTGGGCAAGCTTTAACGGCGTAGGTTGTCAGGCCGTTAAACGCATTCATGAAGGCCTTTGCGCCATCTGTAGCAACCTTAGGCGACATGAATAACACGGGGTTTTCTGGCTGCATTGTTGCCAAATACGCGTGCGGGGATTCCCATAGTTCAGTTTTGCCTGCCATTGTTGCCTCCGTCATTTTATTTGTTGCAAGCAAGATTATGGGTAGATGCTGTCAAAGTGTGGTGGCAGTTCGCGCTTTATGATGGTTTTTACCTGCGTTTTGTCTGAATTTCCGACATAATGCGGGTATGGATAAAATTGATACCGACCTACTGGCCGCATTGCGGCGCGATGCCCGCACACCCGCCGCTGCACTTGCGCGTAAATTGGGCATTTCCCGAAGTACCGTGCAGGCCCGGATTGAGCGTTTGGAGGTGAGCGGCGTTATTGCGGGCTATACTGTGATTGAGGGGGCAGATCGCGCTCGCCGTCGCCTTCATGCCACCGTGCTCATCTCGGTTGAGCCAAAGGAGTCCGCACGGGTGACGACTGCAATGGCGGCAATGCATGAGGTTGAAAGCCTGCACACAACTTCGGGCCGTTTTGATATGTGCGCGGAGGTATCGGCCGAGGATGCCGCGTCGTTGGATGCGGTGTTGGATCGGGTGGGAATGATCAACGGGGTGCGTTCAATCGAAACTTTGGTGCAACTAAGCGCAAAGATTGACCGTAGGCGGCCCTGACGGGTTTTCACACACGGCTGCAACGGGTAAAGGTCAGCCAACAAATTTTGCTGCATGTCTGCCCGACCTAGCCCGACCTGAGAGAAGACCGATGACGATGGAAAAGACCTTTAACCCAGCCGAAGCCGAAGACCGTATCTATAAGGCTTGGGAAGAAAGCGGTGCCTTTAAGGCTGGCGCGAATGCAAAAGACGGCAAGGACAGCTTTTGCATTGTCATTCCACCACCAAACGTCACAGGATCGCTGCATATTGGTCACGCGCTTAACAATACGTTGCAGGATATTCTGATCCGTTGGAAGCGTATGCAGGGTTTCGACACGCTGTGGCAGCCGGGGCAGGACCATGCGGGTATTGCGACGCAGATGGTTGTTGAGCGGCAGCTTGCGGCAAACGGAGAGCCGAGCCGCGCCGAAATGGGGCGCGAGGAGTTCCTGAAACGCATCTGGAAATGGAAAAACGAGTCCGGTGACACGATCATTGGTCAGTTGAAACGACTGGGCGCGTCTTGTGATTGGTCACGCAACGCGTTCACCATGTCCGGCGCACCGGGCGCGCCAGCGGGCGAGGAAGGCAACCTGCATGACGCGGTTCTGAAGGTTTTTGTTGAACTGTATGAAAAGGGCCTGATCTATCGCGGTAAGCGATTGGTGAACTGGGACCCGAAATTTGAGACCGCGATTTCCGACCTAGAGGTTGAGAATATCGAAGTTGACGGCCACATGTGGCATTTCAAATACCCGCTGGCGGGCGGGGCCACATATGAATATGTCGAGAAGGACGAGGACGGAAATGTTAATCTGCGTGAGACGCGCGATTACATCTCTATCGCGACCACCCGGCCAGAAACGATGTTGGGTGATGGCGCTGTAGCGGTCCATCCGTCAGATGAGCGTTATGCGCCAATCGTTGGAAAATTATGTGAAATTCCGGTTGGACCTAAGGCGCATCGCCGATTGATCCCGATTATTACGGATGATTACCCGGACAAGGATTTTGGGTCGGGCGCGGTGAAAATCACCGGCGCGCATGATTTCAATGACTATGGCGTTGCCAAACGTGGTGGCATTCCGTGCTATCGCCTGATGGACGTAAAGGCGTCGATGCGGGCCGATGGTGCGCCTTATGCTGAGGAAGCGGCGAAGGCGCAGGCGATCATTGATGGTGCCACGCTGTCAGAGAATGAGATCGACGCGATCAATCTTGTGCCAGAAGAATATCGCGGGCTGGATCGGTTTGAGTGCCGCAAGAAAGTTGTTGCCGACATTTCTGCTGAGGGTTTGGCGGTTATGTGTGACAACCCGAAATGGGTTGAGGGTGAGGAAAGCGATGAGCCTAAGCTGATCGCTTACGTCGAATCCAAGAAAATCATGCAGCCCTTTGGCGACCGGTCAAAGGTTGTCATTGAGCCGATGCTAACCGACCAGTGGTTTGTCGATGCGGAAACGCTGGCCAAACCGGCGCTTGAGGCGGTGAAGAACGGCAGCACCAAGTTTGCGCCGCAGAACTGGGAAAAAACCTATTTCAACTGGCTTGAGAATATCGAGCCCTGGTGCATTTCGCGCCAGTTGTGGTGGGGTCATCAGATTCCGGTTTGGTATGGTGTTCGACTAGCAGAAGACCAAGGCGATTCTGGTCCGAAAAAGTTTTGTGCATCAACTGAAGCTGAAGCGCTCGAAAAAGCTAAAAAGTATTACGGCCCCAAAATTGAAGTCAGTTTAGCGCGTGAATTGGTGGATGCTGCTTGGCCGAAAGGTGCCAAACGAATTGCAGTTCCCACGATTGGTCATTCGTCCTTCGCGGCGGATGAAATCGACGTGGCGTCAATTGACCGCGACCCAGACGTCCTAGACACATGGTTCTCTTCCGCGCTCTGGCCGTACTCCACCCTCGGTTGGCCTGAAAAAACGCCGGAACTGGAAAAGTACTACAAGACCGATGTGCTGATCACCGGCAATGACATCATTTTCTTCTGGGTCGCTCGGATGATGATGACAGGCATTCACTTTATGGACGAGGTGCCGTTCCACACCGTCTATATCAACTCCATCGTCACCGACGCCAAGGGCAAAAAAATGTCCAAATCCGTCGGCAATGTCATCGACCCATTGGAGCTGATCGACCAGTATGGCGCTGATGCTGTGCGCTATACGCTGGCGAGCCAAGAGGTTCAGGCACGTCGTGCGCTGCGGTTGGCACCTGATCAGGTCGCTGGTGGTCGTAACTTTGGCACAAAAATCTGGAATGCGGCTCGGTTTGGCGAAATGAATGGCTGCCGCGGCGGCGGCGATCTGCCTGCCACGCTGACCCAGACAGTGAATAAGTGGATCGTGGGAGAGACTGCGCGAGCTAAGGCTGCACATGATACAGCGCTGGATCAGTACCGTTTTAACGATGCGGCCAATGCGCTGTATACCCATACATGGCGGGTGTTCTGTGATTGGTATGTGGAGTTCGCTAAACCATTGTTCCAAAGCGATGATGAGGCGATCCGGACCGAAACGCAGGCGGTGTTTGGTTGGGCGTTGGATCAGTGCATGATCATGCTGCACCCTGTGATGCCATATATCACAGAGGAACTGTGGGCAGCGACAGGCGACCGCGATGGTTTCCTGATGCACACCGATTGGCCGGAATATGGCGAAACGGATGATGCCGCTGCCGACGCCGAAATGGCTTGGGTTATTGGGATGATTGAGCAGGTCCGCTCTGTCCGGTCTGAACTGAACGTAAACCCCGGTGCTAAGGTGCCATTGGTACTGGTCGATATGACTGCCGAGGCGCAGGGCCGTTTGGACCGGAATGCAGCATTGATCCAGCGGCTTGCCCGCATTGAAACCATTGATCATGGTGTAGCGGAAAAGGGCGCGGTGACTTTGACCCTGGACGGCGCGGTGATGGCCTTGCCTGTGGCTGAGTTGATTGACATCGCGGCTGAGAAAAAGCGTCTTCAGAAATCGGCTGACAAGCTGACCAAAGAAGCTGGCGGGATTGAGAAAAAACTGAGCAATGAAAAATTCCTCGCCAAAGCCCCGCAGGAAGTTGTGGACGAACAGCGGGAACGTTTGGTGACGGCGAAAGCAGAGCAGGCAAAATTGCAGGCTGCATTGGATCGTTTAACTGCGATGGAATAATAGACGGGTAAGGCGGGGTTAAACTCGCCCAATCGCCACGTCAGTTATGGAATTGGTGTTGGGTCCGGCTCTTGCAGCTCTGATATTGGCAGGCGCTCAGGCTCCAACACCCTCGTCCAGCCGCCGCCACGGAAATATTCAAATGGGGTGAATTCAGATTTATAGGCCATCTTACGCGACCCCGGCACCCAATAGCCGAGGTAGAGGTAGGGCAACCGTGCCTCTTGCGCGATAGCGATATGATCCAGAATCATGAACTTACCCAGACTGCGGTTCGAATATTCCGGGTTAAAAAAGCTGTAAACCATGCTTAGGCCGTCTGACATTACGTCAGTCAGGCACGCAGCAATCAGAGTTTGGTCCACAGGCAGGCTATGGTCGTGGTATTCGATTACACGGCTGCGGACGGTCGTTTCTTCGATCATCGAAGCAAATTCGCAAACATCCATATCCGCCATGCCGCCATCAGAATGGCGAGAGGTCAGGTAAGTGCGGAACATCTCATATTGTTCTTCTGTCGCCCAAGGGGCGCAGGCGCGGCGTTCGATGCCCTTGTTACGCTTCATTATCCGACGTTGGGATTTGGTCGGCTGATATTGCCGTGTCGGCACCCTGACTGACAGGCAAGCACCGCAATCTGAGCATGCAGGGCGATAGGCGACAGACTGGCTACGCCGAAATCCACGCAGCGAAAGTTTGTCGTTGACGTCCTTGGCCTCTGCCCCGCGTAGCGATGTGAACAGTTTGCGTTCCTGTCGATCAGGCAAATAAGGGCACGGCTGGTTAGCCGTTAAGAAAAACTGGGCTTTGATCTTTTGGTTCACATGCGACATGCGGTGATTTTAGCCCTGCCTTGATGCTGAGTATAGCCAAATTACGGTGCAAATTTACACTTCGTCAAAATCAGCATTCACCATGACCGAGCCCAAAAGCACATCGTGCAAGCCCTGACGTCGTTCGGTGCCCAACATCATCAAAGCAGAGGCAAATTGAATAATGACTGACGCCAATACAATGTAGAACGCGATGGTGTGGAGGGAAGCGGCGGTAAGGTCGAATTTTTGGCCGTTTTTATCGCGCAAACCAATGCCAAGCATTCGCATGCCCCAAGTTGCAGAACCGGTGGAGATGGTGGCGATGCGATAAATCAGGTCGACGACCAGCAACAAACCACCAAAGTCCAAGAACCCAACGCCGAAAGAGCCGATGCTAACGGCAATGGCGATTCCCCAGACCAAAAACACATCAATGAAAAACGCGAACAGCCGTTTGATGGGAGAGGCGATGGCGGCGTCTAAGTCAAACTCAGGTGAAATTGTTGTCATGGTCCAGTTTAGGTTGCTGTCGGTTCTATATCAGATGGTGAGCGAAAGTGCCGTGGTCAAGATGGGGTTATTTTTGGATCAATACGCGAGGCGATGGTTTTAGTGGAACTAATTCAACACCCTTTCGTCGCGATAGGCGCGCGATACGCCGGCGGATGAAACGACTGGTTGGTCCGACCCAAGGTGTTTCATCAGTGATGAATTGGGCCTCTAGTAGCTCTCGATGCAACTGCTGGAAGTCGAGTTGGCAGAATGATTGGCGGTCTGCTGTTGTTGATCCTGCGGGCACCCAGTCTTGTTCTATTGTGTTGATCACTAAGGGAGGCTTTCCCCTGAACCCTTGGAGCTGCAAGATGATGGTCGCCGGTGTGGTTGCGTTCCGGCGCATGATCATGGCGATGTTCTGATCAGGGCGGGCGACATAACCGGCTAGGTGGAGAGCGGAACCATCAAGTGCTACGATGTATTTGGCGGCTTTGTATCGCGCGATTTGGTTGGCTAGGGACGCTTTTTGGGGGTGGAGTATCTCATAACCTTCGTCAGCCATATAGGTTTCGATGATGTCTTCACCGATGACGCCTCCACGATTTGGGCCAAAGGCGGAGCGTGTGATGTAGAGTTTTTCGGGACCGTCAGGAGCAATACCTTGTGCGAAACGGTTGCAGGTGAATTTTTGGAACGCAGACGTACCACTGGATATTTCGCCAAGCCCGAACCCTTGCCCAGGGATGAGCAGTTTTTCGACCTGTGTGGGTTCGGTGATGATTTCTATTGGCTTGTCTACACCCGCGGCGGTGAAGAATTCCTTTTGCCAATCCAACAGATAGTCACCGCCCGTAACCCGTTTGGGCAGAAAGAGAATACCGTCAATCCGCTCACGAAGTTGCTCAATTGCCCATAAACGTGCAGCAGATTCTGTTAGGAAATGGCCGAAGTGCCAGAATAACTGCCCGGCATAGAGCCATGTGCCGGGGCGTTGATCTTTTATCGGTGGTGGGTCGATTGGTGTTTTCTGTGATGGCCAAGTCCCGCGCCATGTAACGCCATGAGGGATGAGCGTGCCAGTATCGTCGATTGCACCAGTCTGCTGTGGGTCTTCTGTGCGCCACGGCGGGATTAGGCGTGCATTTGCAATCTCAGCAATTTCACCTGACCAACCGCCATTAGGGCGAGGAGGGGTGGAGGCTGTCAGCCCCCAATCTCCGACGCTTTGAAGGGGGTGGTCTGGTAAATCTGGTTGATCCAGTTGCTGTAAAGCAAGTGCCCATGGCTGCGCCATCTGTTCTGTGGCGGCTGGCTGGGGTCATTCTCAGGATAGTAGTTATCTGGTACGTTGATTGGCGTACCCTCAGCTATATCCCGATCATATTCCTGCTTTAGCGTATCGCTGTCATATTCCAGATGGTTGGCCATATAGAGAGCGTTGAGGTTTTCATCGCGCACGAGACAAAGGCCGGATTCCTTTGATTCTGCCAGGATATTCAGGCCAGGGTGTTGTAAAACATCCTCTGCCCTAAACTCTGTCCAGCGGCTGACCGGCACGAGGAAACCGTCTGAGAAACCGGCAAGGTATGGTGAGGATGGCTCAACAACCTTGTGTTCAAAACAACCGAATTTCTTGGCCCCTAGATCGTATTTCGGAATGCCATAGAAGTGGTTCATCATTGCCTGACTGCCCCAACAGACAGCGAAAGTTGAATGGACATTGGTGCGGGTCCATTCAAACACTTGAGCAAGTTCATCCCAGTAGTTCACATCGTCGAAATCGAGATGCTCAATCGGTGCACCGGTAATGATCAGGCCGTCAAACTTCCGGTCCCATACTGACGAGATCGGTTGATAAAATGCTTCCATATGTGCTGCCGATGTATGGCGGCTTTCATGATGGGTCATACGCAAAAGGGTCAATTCGATCTGCAACGGTGTACCGCCAATGACCCGTGCAAACTGCGTTTCAGTTTGGATTTTTTTTGGCATCAGATTTAGAAGCGCGATCTGGAGGGGGCGAATGTCTTGCCGTAGCGCTGCGCCCTCATCCATGACCATGACACCCTCGTCACTCAGGACAGAGAATGCAGGCAAGTCGGATGGGATTTTGATAGGCATGGCGTTTTCTTCCAGTTCTTTTCGACTATTTGGGCTGTCGAATAACCCGGTGCAATGGCGAGGTGATCACCTTTTTGCGCGTTCATCCAAGGCAGTGGCAATCAGATCGTCGAAATCTTCGGCAGTTTCAACAGCGGCAATGGCATCTGCCTCTACCGTAACGCCCCAATTATCGGCAATTGCCTGATAACGTGGGCGGCGATGCGCGAGTTGTTGAGCGAACCCATACCGAATGAAGGCATCAGGGTCGACCGTTTCTGGCTTTTCACCCGTTTCCCGCAGATATTCAGCCCAGGTGCTCTGCAAAAACGCCTCCTGATAATAAATCGGTTTTGGAGATCGATCAAAGCGGGCTTTTAGGTCTGCCTCATGCTGTTTATCGCCACGAATATAGACCGGCAGCATGGATTTATAGATAGCGTTCAGGACCGGGTCGTTCGGGTCCTCTGGCGATACAACCTCACAAACTGAGCCCGATGTATCGCAGATAAAGTTTGAATAGCGGTAAAGATCGCGGGCACGTTCCACGAATACAGGCGCATCAAGCATAGATGAAATCTCTGCCTGCCGGTGCTGCTGTTGGCGAGTGACATATTCAGCAAACTCAATCCCGCGCTTGGCCGGGTCGCCCGGCTTACCCAGCCACGTTGAGAGCGGGGTTAGGTTATGAAAGGAAAGGTTTGAGCCGATGTAGATGGAATCAGAGCGAAGCAAATCCCTGAGGTAGGGGTTTTTCATCGCTTCACGTTTGAAATCGTCAGTGATTTGTTCGTTCAGGTAACGCGTGCCAATCCGGTAATCGACGGAGTAATGAAACCAATCGCCAGCATCGCGTAGCATGGCGCTGATGCGGGTTTTGCCCACGCCAGACATACCAATCAACGCCACGGCCTTTTGATCAGCGCCGCGCCAATCTTGTGCTGAACTATAGATCATATTCATCCTCCAACGATGCTGTTGGGATAACGCGGAAAACCGATGCGTTCAATCAGGGTTTTGAACGTATAGCGCCTTTGCTGCCCAAGCGAGTGCAAGGGCCATGACGGAAAAAACGGCGCAAATGATCAAGGTCAGATCGTAACCGCCAACACGCCACAGCATAACGGCGAGAAAAGGAGCGATCGCAATGGCGATTGCATATGGGCCTGCCATGACGCCCGAAATCTGGCCAAAGCCCTGTTGGCCGAGCAGTTCCAGTGTCAAAACCGGCCTTAGCACTGATACAACACCATAACAGCCACCCAACAGAAAGACGAAGCCAAACAAACGCCAATCTGAGGACGTCATTGAGAGGAGCAGGAGAGCTGAGGCGGTTAAGCCAATGAACGACAACCGGATGATCGCGAAGGCAGAAAGTGATTTGGCAAAGGTCATAATGACAAGTCGACCTGCGACCTGCATTGGGCCAACCAATGATGCAGCCAAAACTGCCTGAGCCGGGGAGACCTGTCTTTCGTGCAATATGGGGATGATATGGGTGATGATCATGCCTTGGGTCAAAGCAATCGCAACGAAGCTGAAGGTGAGAACCCAAAAGAGCTGGCTGACAAAAACGCCTTCGGGAGGAGCAGATTGCATTTTTGTTGCCCGTGGCGGCGCGTTAAAGCCCAAACGCCCGATGGAATACCAAAACAAGGGCACGGCGACTGTCACGATCAGTGCTGCAAAACACTGTAAAGCAACCCTCCACCCATAATTGCTGGCAAGGTAATCGGCGACTGGATAGCAAAGTGTGGATGCGAACCCCGCAATAAGCGTCACGATGGTAATTGCCTTGCGTGCTTCAGAACCTTTAACGCGGGTAATAAACGCAAAGCATGGCTCATAAAGACAACCAGCGCAGGAGATACCTATGATTGCCCAGAACAGAAGGAACAATGGATAACCTTGTGTCAGGCTAAGGCAGACCAAACCAAATGCGCCCAATATGGCGGAGCCGGTCATCAACAGTTTCGCGCCGCCCCTATCAATGATGCGTCCGGCCACCGGCGCGGCGAACGCGGCGCAGAACAAAGCCAATGTGAGAGCCAGCGCAACCTTGTCGCGAGACCATTCAAAGCTATTTTCCCATCGCAATATCATGATTGGAAAAATGTAAAACAAGCCGGCCCAGACGATAGTTTGCGCAATGGCCAAAGCTACGATCAGCTTCGTATCCCGCTCTGCATTCAAGCCTGTTTGCCGCTTTTTTGCTCTGCCCTGATATTCATGTAATTGGCGGCAAAAATGATCGCACCGCCAATGGCAACCATCCATAAAAGTGGCTCATCATAATAGATCATACCGATAACTGAGATGACCGGCAGCCTGGCAAAATCTAACGGCATTACGACCGTTGCCGGTGCGTATGACATTGCTTTTGTAATGCAATAATGCGCGGTTAACCCGCAAAGACCGACGACGATCACCCATGGGCCGGATTCACCGTCCGGCAATGTAGCCTCCATATCCCAAAGCATTCCAATCAATCCAAAGAATAATTGTAGCGAAGTAAGCCAAAACATAATGGAAATCGTGTTTTCCGTTTTTGTCAGTATTTTTGTACCAATAGTTGCCCCGGCGAATGCAATGGCACAAAGAAACGCCGCGATGACGCCGGGTGAAATTGCGACAGTATCTGGCCGAGCGACAAGCAGTATGCCGAAGAAACCTATACCGGCGGCTGCAATTCGAACGCGTGTGAGTTTTTCGTTCAAAAGAAATGGAGCGGCCAATGCGACCCAAAGCGGGACCGAAAACTCAAAGGCGAACAATTGACTAAACGGTATAAGAGCAACAGCATAAAACCACAGGTTTTGTCCGGTAAAATGACAGAGGTTTCGGATGAAATGTAGTTTCATTTTGCGGGCGCGAATATCGTAAAGTTGCCCACCGACCACAGCGATCATAAGCACGATTGCCAACCCGATCATTGACCGAAACGTCATGATTTCAAACGTATCGAGTTTACCCGCAAGTTCACGCCCTGCGACGGCCATCGCCGTAAAAGATGCCGTTGCACCAAGCATGAACGATAGGGCTACTAACGGGCGAGAGGTGTCGCTCATGTCAGTTCTGCTCACGGCAACAACCGTTCAACAATATGGGCTCTTGGCGTTTTTGCGTTAGTACAGCCAAGCCCCAGTTATCGTTAGGAGAGCAGATTTCTGGCTTCAAAACTATGATAGATGTGTCGAAAGAGGATAAAAGCGTTAAAGCGCGTGGCCATTCCAGTCCTTCCGATTTCGTAACATGCCGAATTTCATAATCTATTGTTGCCTGATCAGGGGCAGAGAATACTGCGGTGTTCGATTTGATTTCCAGAGACCATTGTTGAGGGGAAACACCCGAGCAAATTAGGTTTGGCCGATCATCTGCAAAAGACTGATTTGCGGTGCAAAACAGAAACGCACACCATGAAATAGCGAGTAGGAACTTCATAACTGAGCCAATAAAAATGGTTGCATTTTTGTCTGACCTGAAAGCTGCCTTAGTGGCTAAATGATTGCAAATGAATACCGGAGTTTTGTCATTGCAATCGTATTATCATACCAACGAGCACATGTTTTCTTTTGTTTAAAGGTTCAACCGCGTGATTAAGGCTCAGTGATTAGGATTAGTGGAACGCCAAATTGTTTTTTTGCGAGGAAATCGCCCCGCTAACCGAAGATAAAATCCTGAACAGCATTCAATAAAATGACGTTAAGTTTTTCGTTCAATAATAGCCCGGATAGTGGTCACAAGGGTATTGGGCTCTAATTTATCCTTCACGTTGGTTCGCCAACCAAATGAGCAGTAACTCAATAATTTGAAGCTGGATAATATAGAGGTAGAGAAATGAAACTGGGTGCCAGTCTTGTCATAGCTGCAGCAAGCATGGTTTTGATGGCCGCAGAAGAGCCTGATGTCTATGATGAAGCGTGCGAGGCTTATCAGCAAGGCGATTATCAGTGTGCTGTTGATACGTTCCGTAACGCTGTTGTTGCCGGCTCTGCCGAAGCGCAATTGAACTTGTCAGTAATGTATTTTTTGGGTCAAGGCGTACCTGAAAACCCGCTTTCAGCCTATATGTGGGCCACTCTAGCAATGGAAAGTGGTATTCCACGGGCAGAGAAATTAAGAAATGTTTTTGGAAACGGGCTTGATGATCGCGAAATCGCGGCAGCAGTATCTCGTGCCGCGCTCTGTAAAAGTTCAAACTTTACGATCTGTGACTAAATCACAGTCAGAGAAACAACCCGC
>JBMYPG010000098.1:0-12198 GCA_049600095.1 Pikeienuella sp.
GTAAAACGGGTGTTGCCGTTCTATGAAATGCTGGGCGAAGAAGCGCTGGTGAAACTGGAAGAACAGGCCGACTGGATCATTCAGGAAGTCGGCATGGAATTCCGCGACGATCCAGTGGCATTGGACATCTGGCGGGCCGCAGGCGCGGATGTAAAAGAGACGCGAGTGCGGGCGCCCAAGGGGTTCATCCGTGACCTGTGCAAAACCGCGCCATCTTCATTCATCCAGCACGCCCGCAACCCAGCCCGTTCGGTGAAAATCGGCGGCGATGCGCAGGTATTTGCCGCGGTTTACGGCTCCCCCTTTGTACGCGACCTAAAGGGTGGGCGCCGCTATGGCACCATCGAAGACCACCGTAATCTGGTAAAACTCACCTCCATGCTGCCCGCGATCCACCATGGCGGGCTGGTGATTGTCGAACCCTGTGATGAGCCGGTGTCCAAACGCCATTTTGATATGGTGTACAACCATATGCGCTGGTCCGATAAGCCACATCTGGGCGCGATTACTGAAATGAGCCGCGCGCAGGACAGTGTGGATATGGCCAACATCCTGCACGGTGGGCTGGATAAATGCGTCATCATGGGCAACGTGAACACCAATTCTCCGCTATTGGTCGACCGGGTGGTGACAGAGGCGATCCGCACATACTCTGCCAATGGTCAGGGCATGATTGTTGCGCCCTTCATTCTAGGCGGGGCGATGGGGCCGGTGACAACAGCGGCCAGCATCGCGCAAGCCTTTGCTGAGGCCATGATGTGTTGCGCATTCACCCAGTTGGTAAAACCGGGCAGCCCGTTCATTCTGGGCAACTTTCTGTCATCCATGAGCCTCAAATCCGGGGCGCCCACCTTTGGGATGCCAGAGCCTGTGATGTCTAACTTTGTCATTGGGCAATTGGCACGGCGGCTTGGTGTGCCTTTGCGTTGTGGCGGGTCGCTGACGGCATCGAAAATTCCCGATGCGCAGGCAGCGGCGGAAAGCGCTGACAGCATGATGTCCACCATGCTGGGCGGGTCGAACTTCACCCTCCACGCCGCTGGCTGGCTAGAGGGTGGGCTCTGCACAGGCTATGAAAAACTGCTGTTGGATGCTGACCGGCTGGGCGGCTATCAGGTCTTGGCGCAAGGCCTGCCAATGGATGACAACGCGCTGGGCAAATCTGCTTATGATGATGTGGAACCTGCGGGGCATTTCCTCGGGTCCGCCCACACCATGACGAACTATGAAACCGCTTATTATGACGCCACCCTGTCTGACAGCGAAAGCTGTGAGAAATGGGAGGAAGAAGGTTCGCGCGACAGCTACACCCGCGCTTATGAGAGGTGGAACAAGATGCTGAAAGAATACGAAGCACCACCGATTGACGAAGCAGTGGACGAAGAACTGCGTGCCTATGTGGCAAAGCGAAAAGAAGAGCTGCCAGACGCTTGGTATTGAACCAAAGCGGTCAGCAATCACGAGATAACGAAGGGGACACCCGATGAATATCGACACAATGGCGCAGTCGACACTGAATGTTCAGAAAGAGGGCCTCGGCCAACAGAAGAAACTGCCGAGCCACGTAAAAGTAGCCATCATCGGCGGTGGCGTAGTTGGCTGCTCAATCCTGTTCCATCTCGCCAAATTCGGCTGGAAAGATACCATTCTGTTGGAGCGGGATGAGCTGACATCCGGCTCTTCCTGGCACGCGGCGGGGCAGATCCACACGATCAGTTCGGACCCCAACATCTCTCGTCTGCAAAGCTACACCATCGGACTTTATAAAGAGATTGAAGAGCTTTCGGGCCATTCCGTCGGCCTGCATATGACCGGCGGCTTCTACCTCGCGTCCAACAAGACATGGTGGGACTATCTGAAGCGCGAGCGGTCAAAGGCCCGCTATATGGGTCTGCATCAGGAATGGATCGACCTGAAGGAACTGGCCGAGCGCCACCCGTTGATCGACCCAAAGCATTACTACGCCGCGCTGTGGGATGATCAGGACGGTGACCTTGACCCGTCTGGCACCACCTATGCATTCGCCAAGGCGGCGCGCACGTTCGGGGCGCAGTACTTCACCCACACGCCGGTGACCGCAACCACCCAGCGGGCGGATGGCATGTGGGAGGTGACGACATCGCGCGGCACGGTCATTGCCGAATATGTGGTCAACTGCGGCGGCCTGTGGGCGCGCGAGGTTGGCCATATGGCGGGCCTGAACATCCCCGTGCAACCAATGGAACATCATTACCTGCTGACCGAGGGCATCCCGGCCATTCAGCAGGCGGGTGAACGCCTGCCCTGCGGCATTGATTATGAGGCCAATATCTATTTCCGGCAGGAACGCGACGGCATGTTGCTGGGCACTTATGAACCCACGGGCGTGCCGTGGAAGGTTGGCGGCACACCGCAGGATTTCGGGCATGAGTTGCTGAATCCCAATCTGGATCACATCGCAGAACGGCTGGAAATGGCCTTTGAACGCATCCCAGCGCTGGGCGAGGCGGGCATCCGACAGGCCATCAATGGCCCCTTCACCTTTGGCCCTGACGGCAACCCGATGATCGGGCCGGTGCCGGGGATGCACAACTATTGGTGCGCCGTGGGCGTCATGGCTGGGTTCTGTCAGGGCGGCGGAGTTGGTCTGACCATGGCCGAATGGATGATTGACGGTGAACCAAGCATCGATGTTTGGGCGATGGATGTCGCCCGGTTCGGCAATTGGGCCACACCGGACTGGGGTACGGTGAAATCGACCGAGAATTACGAACGTCGCTTTGTCATGACCTTCCCCAATGAAACGCTGCCAAAGGGGCGGCGCCAGCAGACCACAGCGCTTTATGACCGGCTGGTCGCCAAAGGCGCACTGATGGGGCAGTCATTCGGGCTGGAAAACGCCCTCTGGTTCGCCGTTGGGCCGCATGATGCGTGGGAGGACCCGAGTTTCACCCGCAACCGGAGCCACGATTATGTCGCGGCGGAATGCAAGGCAGCCAGTGAGGGTGTTGGCGGGATTGAAGTCGCCAACTTTGCTAAGCACATCATCAAAGGGCCGGGCGCGCGTGAGTGGTTGAACCAGACCATGGCCGGTTACATCCCAAAACCGGGCCGCATTGCCTTGACGCCAATGTTGACCGAAAAAGGCCGCGTTTATGGCGACCTGACGGTGGCGTGTCTGGGCGACGAACATTTCATGATCTTTGGTTCCGGCGCGATGCAGGATGCGCACAGCCGGTTCTGGGCACGTACCCTGCCCGATACGGTCAGCCATGAAAATCAGACCGCCGATTGGCACGGCATCGCCCTATCAGGCCCAAAATCAAGAGAGTTGCTGTCACGGATTACGCGCGATGACGTGTCGGCCGATGCGTTCAAATTCCGCGACACTCGACAGACATTCGTCGGCGGCGTGCCCGTTGTGATGCACCGGATCAGCTTCTCTGGCGAATTAGGTTATGAAATTTACTGCCGCCCGCAATATCTGATCCGCCTGTCAGAGGCGATCGAGGAAGCGGGTGCCGATCTTGGCTATCGCTGGTATGGCGCACGGGCGCTGATGTCGATGCGGCTAGAGAAAAACTGGGGCGCATGGGGGCTGGAGTTCCGCCCTGATTTTACTGTAGCCGAAACCGGGTTGGACGCTTTCATCAACTGGAAAAAAGATTTCACCGGGAAAGCAATCGCCGAGGCTGAACGGACCTCCGGGCCTAAACGCAAACTCGTGACCCTGACGATTGATGTAGAAGGCATTGATGTCAGCAATGACGAGGCGATCCTGAAAGATGGTAAGGCAATCGGCTATATCTCCTCAGGCGGCTACGCCCACCGTGTCGGCAAATCCATGGCGATGGGATATGTTCCTGCGGGCATGGCTGCCGGTGGAACGTCAGTGCAAGTTGAGATCTTGGGTGAAATGTACGACGCGGAAGTTCAAGCCGCGCCACTATACGACCCGAATGGTGCCAATATGCGAGCGTAAGCGATAAAACATGTCATCCCCGCGAAATCGGGGACCTTAAGCTGCTATGCTTGTTCTTGGCCGGTGGTGAACGGTCCCGGCTCAAGGCCGGGATGACAACCTCAATACCGTCGACAATCCCTACATCTCGGCACCAGCCTTCACCTCTCCCCATTTCATCACTGCATTCGCACCTAACCATGAAAATGGTTCTGGTGGCAGGCGCACTGGCGCGGCTTGCGCCATGTGGTCATGCAGTAAATCGCTGTCTTGTCGGGTAGCTAATGTTGCTGCCATCATGCCCGAAAGCGCCCCTTTCGCTGTTCCCAACCCGTTCTGACAGGACGCAACAATCAGGCCCGGCTCAACCTCGCCAAAGGCCGGGACATTGTTGCGTGACAGGCACAGGCGCCCCCCCCAGCAATATTCCATCTCAACCCCAGACAACATCGGGAACCGCGCTTCAAAAGCTCGGCGATGCGATCGCCCGACGCTACACAACCGTGCGGGGCCAACCTCCATCGTCGGATCATAGGTGAACCGATTGCGGATTACGATGCGATCACCACCCACCCCGCTTATCCGGCGCACGGTGGTGCCAAGAGGGTCAGCAGGCGTGAAGCCCCAATTTGGTTCGCCGCCCAATCGCGCCACTTCCTCAGCCGTCAGCGCACGGGTCAAAGAGGCATAGGTAAATACATGCATCAGTCGACGCTGGAACAGACCGAAACTTTCTGCATGACCATTCACCGCCATGATCACCCCGGTTGAACGGACAGAGCCATTTGGGGTTTCGGCCAACCAGCCACCATCAGTCCGCGTCAGGTTGATGACCGGTGAACACTCGTGAACTGCTACACCGGAACGGCCCAAACCCGCCGCCATACCGCGATAGAATTGCGCCGGTTGCAACAACGCCGTTCCCGGGGTGAACAGCCCGCCCTTGTAATAATCCCCGCCGGTGATCGCCTTCATCTCCGCCGCATTCAGCAGGCGATGGTCTTCTCCCATATTTGCCAGATGCGAGGCGTAGTCGGCATTATGAGACAGGCCCTTATCTGTCGCGGCGGCGTTCACCTTGCCCGAATGGCGGATTGCCTCTTCTGGCATTGCATAGTCTTTTGCAGCTTTCAGGTTAAAGGCAATGGCGGCACGATTGGCCTGGGTTTGTTTACGGTCTGCCGCAATGGCCCCGCCATAGTTATCGCTGGCGAGATCATGGGGCAGGTCGATCATAAAGCCAGAATTGCGGCCTGCTGGTCCTTCGGCGATGCGCACAGCATCCAAAACGGCAATCCCTGCATCTGGCTGCAACAGGTTTAGCTGACGAGCCGCGGCCAGCCCTGTTGGGCCTGCGCCGATGATTAACCAGTCAGCCTTCGCTTCGCCCTTCAAAGGCGTGGCATCAGGTGCCGGGGGCAGGATTGCATTCCATCCAGCGGGGCCAGGATCAACAGGCAGGCGGTTTGGTTTCATGAGGTTTGGTACTTAATCGGCAGACTGACCGGGCCGGTGTTGCCGCTGTCTGGCAACCAGTCGGCGGGGCCGTCATAATCCACAGTAACGAAAAGATCGCGTAACGCCCGTAGCGCTGCGGCTATATCGGTGCGCGCCACCATATGGCCAATGCAATGATGCGCCCCGCCGCCAAATCCAAAATGGCGCTTTCGTTTTGTGGTGATGTCAAACACTGGCCCGCTAGCCACCAGCGGATCACGGGCAGAGGCATGGACCAGCATGTGAAGAGTTTCGCCCGCACGGATATGAACACCGCCAAACTCAAAGGCCTCAACAGCCTCTCGTGATGCCCACGTGGTTGTCGGGCGGGCCTGAATAATCTCATCCACTGCTTGCGGGATCAGCCCCGCATCATCGCGCAGCGCCTGCCATTGGGTTGGGTTTTCGATGAACTGAGACAGACCAAGACCAAGCTGCGCCCGCGTCGTATCCACACCACCAAAGATGGAGATTACGATCATATCCAGCAGGGCGCGCATATCGACCTCTGGATCCAGATCAAACCGCGCGACCATGCGGGCGACATAGCTGCTGTCATCCTCACCGACACGAACCCGCGCGATCAGGCGCTCGGCCAACGCTTCCAACCGCATGTAAGCAGCATTGAACCGATCCTCGTGGCGCTTCGCCTCTACCCCCATGGCGAGGCCCAATTCGGTTGCATCATGGCTGACCCAATCCCATTCCTCATCAGGCATACCAAACAACGTCGTCACGGCCCGGCCCGCAAAAGGCATGGCAAAGGCTGACTGAAATTCGCAGCGATCTGTTTCACGCATAGCGCTGGTCAGGTCAGCCGCTGCGCGTTCAAATTCGGGGATCATCGAGTTGATGTAATCATCGGTCAGCACCGGCACCGCCAAAGCACGCAGGCGTTGATGCGCCTCGCCTTCCTGCCCAATAACGCAACGCCGCCAAAACTCAGCAAAAGGCCCAATTAGATTATGCTTATCCGGCCAAGCATGACTGCCCTGCCGCAAGCGTCTGTCGCGCAACAGATGGCCAACTTCGCGCCACCGCAGAACCGCTAATCCATAGGGCGTGCGCGCGCACCAATGCGCCGCCCGTGCCTCCGCAATTTCGGCGGAGCGTGTGGAAAACGCCGGATCAGAGAAATCGAGAAATGGTGGTTCAATCATCAACAACAACCTCTCGTAACAAGTGGTAACGGCTCACGATCCCCGCATCTTTGGTCCCAAAATACCTCCGCCGGAGGCAGCCGTCCAAAGGACGGCCCGATACACTGGGGAAGCAATTCACCATCATGGCAAGCTCAACTGGGCCATGCGGCCACCATCAACCGTATAGATCTGACCAGTAATAAATGCTGCCTCTTCTGCCGCCAAAAATGCAACCAGCGCCGCTACTTCCTCTGGCGATCCAGTGCGCCCAACCGGGTGAATGCCGCCTATTTGCTCGCGAAAAACAACCGGGTCAGACAGGGATTCGATAAAATCGACGTTCAACGGCGTATCAATCCATCCCGGTGCAACGGCATTACAACGCACACCATCTGGCCCGTGATCCACCGCAACAGCGCGGGTCAGACCATGCAATCCAGCCTTTGATGCGCAATAAGCAGGGTGACGGGGATTGGAGCCTAGCCCCTCAATCGACCCGATGTTTACGATTGAGCCTTTGGCAGCAATCAGATGCGGCAGGGCATATTTGATCAGCATGAAAGGCGCGGTCAGGTTTACCTGTAACGTCAGCAGCCAGTCGGCCTCTGACATCTCAGTGCTGTCGCCTTCTTTCATCAGCCCAGCGTTGTTCACCAGAATATCCAACCGCCCGGCGTGCGAGACCACTTCTGACACCACCTGCTCAGGCGCTATCGAGTCCGCGAAATCGGCCAAGATATGCTCATGATCCGGGTCTGTGCCACGCTGAGCCGTAATCACCCGCGCACCTTCTGCCGCTAACCGAGTGGCAATAGCGGCACCAATGCCGCTGCGACCGCCGGTGACCAGTGCTGTTTTACCTTCGAATCGATCGGACACAGCGCCCCCCATCAATAGACCGGCTTTGCGCCGTTCACCTCAACCAACGACCCGCACATGTACCGCGCATCGTCAGAGGCGAGGAAAGCGATGACATCGGCAATGTCCTCAGGCTCCGCAATCCGGCCCAAGGGGACCGAAGCGTTCAACTCGTCAATCGCCTTGTCCGGGTCCAGCCCGCGAATTTCAAACCCTGTGCGGATCATCGGGGTGTTCACTTCGTTCGGGCAAACCGCGTTGACCCGGATGTTTTGATGGGCATGATCCCGGCCAAGACATTGGGTCAGCGAGGCAATGGCGGCTTTGGTCATCACATAGACCGGATGCCCTGCCCCCGGACGTAGTCCCCAGCAGGAAGACGTATTGACGATGGCCCCGCCACCCGCCTCTGCCATGATCGGGATGGCCGCGCGGCACAGGCGAAAGGGGGCCTCGACATTCACCGCCATGGACAGGGCGTAATCCTCATCAGTCGCGTCAGTAATCACGCCCCGGCGCATCAGACCGGCGTTATTCACCAGAATATCCAACCCGCCCAGCGCCTCCGCCACCTTGCCTGGCAGTGCATCACAATAAGCTGCATCTGTCAGATCACCGGGGATGTTCACAGCGGCACCGTCAACGCCATTCAGGTCCGCAGCGGCGACCGCCGCGCCTTCAGCCTGCAAGCGCGCAACAATAGCTCCACCAATGCCCCCTGCCGCGCCGGTCACCAGTGCCTTTTTGCCTTCAAATCGCATGCTCATCCTCCAAAAGACGCAATCGGCGCGCCGAAAAGAGCCTCATCAGGGTCCACGCCCAATCCGGGCCGGTTTGAAACGTTGATATGCCCGCCAATGACACGCTGGCCGTTGGCCTCATCATAATGTCCATCAATATAAATATCGGGCAGCCACACGGCCTCTAACAGCCGCGGCTCGACCGTTGCGCCAATATGGGCACAGGCCGCGGTGACAATATCACCACCCCATGAATCATCGCAGGTATGAGGCATTGACCGGACTGCGCAAATATCGCGCAGTGTTGTCATCGGTTGCAGCCCTCCGAGGCGCGAAACCTTCATGCCGAACCCATCACACAAACCATCGCCGACAACGCGTAACACGGTGTTCAGGTCCAGCGTGCTTTCATCCAGATAAATGGCATGGCTGATCTGGTGCCGGATCGCTGCCACCTCCTCTATCGTATTGCAGGGCTGTTCTAATATGATCGGAATATCGACGCACTCACGACTAAGCCGCAGGGCGTCGCGTGTGGTTAGTCCACGATTGGCATCTACGGCCAGTTTGGCGTCATGGCCGACAGCCTCCCACACTTTGCGGATGGTTTCGATGTCGATGGCCACATCGCGTCCACCTGCTTTGATCTGAATGCGCGGATAGCCCTGATCAACTTTATCACGCGCCCGGCGCGCAATCTCATCGGGTTCACCAATGCCGGTGGCGTAATATGATGGCAATCGCATCGCAGCCGCCCCGCCCAGCAAGGCATGAACCGGCACGCCGTATTGTTTGCCCAACAGATCATGCGCGGCCACATCAACCGCCGATTTGGCATATAAATGCCCGTTCAATGCGCCATCCATCGCCCGGCGCAGGATTAGTGGGGCGACTTCGACGCCGATCAAAGCGCTGCCAGCGGTAATCAAAGCGGCGCGCGCACCACCAGCGTGATGGGGCTGATAGACCGGCCCAACGGGGCAAACCTCTCCCCACCCTATCAGACCGTTATCAGCCACCAGCTTTACGATGGTCGTATCCATGGCCCACAAGGCACCCGATGACATGGTGTAAGGCCCGTCTTTGACCGGCAGATCATGTTGATAGATATGAACTTCAGAAACCCGCATCAAATACACCGCCCCGCATCCACAGGCAGGGCGCACCCTGTCATCGCACCGGCCTCACGCGGCGAAGATAACCAAACCGCTGCCGCGCCCACATCTTCCGGCGTGATCAATCGGCCCAAAGGCAGTGCCTCGGCAAATACTACCTCGTTTTCTGCCGTTCGCTCTCCACCAGCAAATTCCGCAAGCATCGGCGTATCACCCACCGCCGGGAACAGCCCGTTGACCCGAATGCGTTCGGGGGCCAACTCCAGCGCCAATGCTTTCATCAAGTACATCGCCGCCATTTTGGACATGCCATAGCCGTAAAGGCCGGGACGGGGCATCAGTGCGATGCCTGACACGGTGATTAGGATGGAGGCACCTGCGTCGCTCCTACGAAGGGCCGGTAGGGCGGCGGCGCAAGTATTGGCTGCTCCAACTGCATTCACCTCAAACTGCTGGCGCAACACATCTGCGCCAGTGTCCGCCAAGGGTGCAGGCCGCTGACCTATGCCCGCGTTGGCAACCATGATGTTCAACCCGCCCAGTTGCGCCTCACAAGCCGCTACCGCAGCTTCCAAGGTTTCAGGCACCGTCACATCAACAGCGCAAGATGCAGCGCCGGGCAGTTCAACAGCCACCGCCGCTGCGCCTTCTGCATTCAGGTCGGTGACCATCACCAGCGCACCTTCAGCCGCCAATGCCCGCGCGATCCCGGCACCAAAGCCAGAGGCTGCGCCAGTCACCATCGCCTTCATTCCCTCAAGTCGCATCGCTTATGCTCCCATCACATGCCGCATCGCATCCAGCAGCGCTGCATGAATATTCCGTCCCGCCACCGCATCGCCGATCCGGGCTAGGTTGAACCGACCTTCGGCGTTCAGGCGTGGATATTGCGCGGCCCCTTCGATCAGGCTGCGCTGGATTACAGCGCCCTGATTGGCCGAAAGCGGCGCCAATGCGTGATAAAGCTCATCATTCGTCGTCAGGCCGCATTCGGTTACGACGTGATCGACCGTCACGATGGTTTCCGCGCCGCTCAGCACATTGCGCAGGGTCGCGGCCAACCGATTGCCATCGCGCGCGATGCCAGCCAATTCAGTGTCAGCCTCAAATGTCACGCTGCCCCGATACAGGTCGCGCATCCCGACTGAGGCTGTCGTTGGCCCCATCTCGCACAAGGGTGCGCGATCTGGCGTCACAAAGCGCACGACACAGCCTTTGCCAGCGAGCACATCCGCCGCGACTGCCGCCTGTTGGGCGCCTACTTCGTCGTACAGCAGGACTTCACCGGCCACGCGGGCTTCGCCGGTCATCACGTCCCAACTAGAGAGGGACAGATCAGCGCCAGCACATTCAGGTGCGCGTGGGATGCCGCCGGTTGCGATGATGACAAGATCAGGAGCCTCTGTCCGCACCTCTTCCGCTTCGGCGTAAACGCCTGTTCGAATATCGACGCCCAGCGCCTGCACTTCGCTGATCAGCCAGTCCGCAACGCCCCATATCTGTCGGCGGGTGCGGCCCGATGCGGCCATGCGGAGCTGTCCACCTAACTCGGCTGCTGCTTCGAACAGTACAACCTGATGGCCACGCTCGGCGGCAACCCGCGCTGCCTCCATCCCGCCCGGTCCACCGCCGACAATCACGACTTTCTTGCGGGTTTCAGCCGCCGGTATGACATGAGGCAGTTGCGCCTCTCGCCCTGTTGCAGCGTTCTGCCCACATTGGCTGGGCTTTCCTTGGTTTACACGATCAACACAATAACCGAGGCCAACGCAGGCGCGAATGCGTGTCTCGTCTCCACTTTTTAGCTTCGCCACCAAATGCGGATCAGCGATATGGGCGCGGGTCATCCCGACCATATCCACATGCCCTTCGGTCAAAGCATGGCGGGCGGTCGCCAGATCGGCAATTCCGCCTGCATGAAACACTGGCAGGTTGGTTTCTGCCCTGATCGCACCGACAATGCCCAGATGCGCGGCCGAAGGCAGGCCCATCGGCGGCACCCATTCGGCCAGCCCCAAATCGTCATAGGGCGCGCCCGCCACGATGTTCAGAAAGTCAGCCTGCCCTGACGCTTCGATAGCCTTGGCCAACGTCACCCCATCCTCTACCGTAAGCCCGCCCTCACGTAATTCAGCGCCATTGATGCGTAGCCCGAGGATAAAATCCTCACCCACTTCCTCTCGTGTGGCGGATAGAACATCGAACAGAAACCGCATCCGGTTTTCCATCGGGCCGCCATAATCATCATCGCGTTTATTCACCAAAGGCGAAAGAAACTGGCCGATCAGATGAGAATTTGAAAGCAGTTCCACCCCGTCAAAGCCGCCCGCCCGGCAACGCGCGGCGGCGGCGCGGAAATCGGCGATGACGCGGGTGAAATCCTGCGCCTCCATCGCTTTGGGAAAGGCGCGATGAGCGCGTTCGCGTGTGTCAGATGGACCGACAACCGGCAGCCAGTCAGCGCTATCCCAGCCGGTGCGCCGCCCCATATGGGTGATCTGGCACATGATTGCCGCGCCGTGGGATTTCACCCCGTCAGTCAGCCGCTGAAACCACGGCGTCACGCTGTCATCGCCCGCATAAAGCTGTCCAAAAACTGATGGACTGTCAGGCGCAATATTGGTCGACCCGCCAATCATGGTCAGCGCCACACCGCCCTTGGCTTTTTCTTCGTGATACAACCGATACCAATCTTTTGGCGCTCCGTCCTCCGCATAAGACGGCGCGTGGGCCGTGGATAGGATGCGGTTGCGCAGCGTGAGGTGTTTAAGCTGGTAGGGTTGGAGCAGGGGGTCGGGTTTAGAGGTCATGGGCCGCGCCGTCGCACCATTTCCGAAGCGCCCGGAATTCGGCGGTCACGTAATCTCCACGCTGTCCCGGCCTTGAGCCGGGACCTCTCGGAGGCA
>JBMYPG010000099.1:0-12059 GCA_049600095.1 Pikeienuella sp.
TGCAGTCAAACCCGCGATATAAGCAATCACAGGTTTGGTGACATGATTGCGAATGTATTCAGCAGCTTCCGCCTCTTGCGGGCCACCAATTTCACCAACCAAGCAGATCACCTCAGTCTGATCATCATTCTCAAACAGCTCCAAAATGTCCCGGAACGAAGAACCATTGATTGGGTCGCCGCCGATGCCAACACTGGTCGAAACACCGATACCCAGTTCTTGTAGCTGCGCAGCAGCCTCATAGCCCAAAGTGCCGGATCGGCCTACAATACCCACCGGCCCTTGGTCAAAAATATGCCCCGGCATAATGCCCAACATTGCCTGTCCGGGGGAAATCGTGCCAGCACAGTTTGGCCCGGTCAGCACCATCCGCCTTTCACGCGGATAACGGCGCATAAACCGTTTCACCCGCATCATATCCTGCGCCGGGATACCGTCGGTGATGCAAACGCAATACGAAATGCCAGCATCCGCCGCTTCCATGATTGAATCTGCGGCAAACGGCGGGGGCACAAATACGATACTCGCCTCGGCACCAGTCGCGGCAACCGCTTCCTTCATCGTATCGAATACAGGCCGACCTTCGACCATTTCACCACCCTTACCGGGCGTGGCACCGCCGACGATGTTGGTGCCATATTCAATCATTTCCTTGGTGTGGAAGCGGGCCATACGGCCAGTGATCCCTTGGACCAGAACCTTGGTGTGATCATGCAACAGAACGCTCATTGGTCTGCTCCTTCGCCAGCGTCGCTTTTCCATGCCTGAACGGCACGGTCCGCTGCTTCCATCAGGTTTGCAGCGCGAATAATCGGCAGGCCACTTTCGGCCAGAATGCGCTGACCTTCCCCAAAATTTGTGCCCGACAAGCGGACGATAACGGGCATATCCAACGGTTCGTCACGCAGCACCTGACAAACGCCTTCGGCAACCCAGTCACAGCGGTTAATGCCAGCAAAGATATTCACGAGGATCGCCTGAACATTGCTGTCAGATTTCACCAACCGAAACGCCTTGGCCACACGCTCTGGCGTGGCGCCGCCACCAATGTCGAGGAAGTTGGCAGGCTCTCCACCAGCCATTTTGATCGTATCCATCGTGGCCATGGCCAACCCAGCGCCATTCACGATACAGCCAATGTTTCCTTCCAACCCGACATAAGACAAACCCCGGTCAGCTGCATTGCTTTCGCGCGCGTCCTCTTGGCTTTTGTCCCGTAACTCAGCAATACGGCCATGACGAAACAACGCGTTGTCATCAAAGGTCATTTTGGCATCGAGCGCGACAATCCGCTTGTCGGTCGTAACGATCAGCGGGTTAATCTCCACCATTGTTGCGTCCATATCGCTGAACGCCTGATAACAACCCAACAGGGTTTTCACCATTTGCTGGTTTAACGCCGGATCAAGCCCCAGTTTAAACCCGACTTCACGCGCCTGAAATTCCCGCAACCCGACGGCAGGGTCGATTGTTGCCCGAACGATGGAATCCGGCTCATTGGCCGAAATATCCTCAATCTCCATCCCACCCTGAGATGAGGCAACAATCATGATCCGCTGCGTTGTCCGATCCAGAACAAAGCCGAGATAAATCTCCTGCTCAATGGTCACCGCTTCTTCGATGTATAGTCGATAAACGCCCTTACCTTGCGGGCCGGTTTGGTGCGTGACCAATTTTGACCCCAACATGGCCGACGCAGCTTCTAGGATCTGATCGTCATTCTCACAGATCTTCACGCCGCCGGCCTTGCCGCGTCCACCAGCATGGACTTGCGCCTTTACAATCCATTTTTCGCCACCCAATTCACGGGCGCGATAAGCGGCTTGTTCCGGGCTATACGCCAAACCGCCACGGGGGGTGGCTATGCCAAACTCCCGCAAGATTTCTTTTGCTTGGTATTCATGAATATCCATAAGGACACTCCTAATCTCTAAACGGGCTTAAGCCGCCGAGGGGTTGTTTAACCGGTAGTATTCACATGCTGCGCCAACGCCTGACCCAGGCTCTACATCGATCCCGCAATCACGCATTGCCATCTCAGCGCCGCCAAGCGCCTGCATCAACATCAATTCGTTCAGATCACCAAGATGGCCAATGCGGAAAACTTTGCCCGCGACAACCGACAACCCAGCACCCAGTGATAGGCCATAGCGATTGTAGGCGCGTTGAATGACATCATTGGCGTTGTGCCCTTCGGGAACGACAATCGCACTAACGGTGTCGGATGGCATCGTTCCATCCTTAGCACACAGGGATAATCCCCAAGCCGCAATCGCGCGGCGCACGCCCTCAGCCAAATGGTGATGGCGTGCAAACACGTTTTCCATTCCTTCAGCCAACAGTCGATCGACAGAAACACGCAGTCCGCGCAACAGGCTCATTGGTGGCGTATATGGGAAATATCCCTGCGCATTCATCTTGGCCATATCACCGAAATCAAAATAGCAACGCATGAATCCAGCGGTTTCGGACGCAGCCAATGCCTTTTGGCTAACGCACATGATGGCCAAGCCTGCGGGCAACATGAAACCCTTTTGCGATCCTGAAACCGCTACATCGACACCCCATTCGTCCATCCGAAAATCGACAGAGGCGATGGAGCTGACACCATCAACAAACAACAGGGCAGGGTGGTCACAAGCGTTCATCCCGGCCCGCACACCACCGATGTCAGAGAATACACCCGTGGCCGTTTCATTCTGCGTGGCCAAAACGGCCTTGATCTCATAGCCCTTATCCGTGGCCAACCGTTCAGCAATCAGATCAACCGGAACACCAGTACCCCATTCACAATCAATAATTTCAACGTCCAGTTTCAGCCGCTGGCAAAGATCAGCCCACAATAATGAAAACTGACCAAACCGAGCGATCAGAACTTTATCGCCGGGACTCAACGTGTTGGTAATACACGCCTCCCATCCGCCAGTGCCCGATGCCGGGAACAGAAAAACCTGACCCGTGGTGGTTTTAAAGACCCGCTTGGTATCCTCCAGCAGGGGCAACAAAAACTCAGGCTGATCCGGTGCGCGATGATCCTCCATTGGAATATCCATTGCGCGGCGCACTGCGCCAGGAATGTTGGTTGGCCCGGGAACGAATAGGGCTTTGGTGCCGATCATCTGCATCTTCCTCGTCGGAACTGGTAACTTTCAGCCCGACAATATGTGCCATGATCCATTCCACAACGGATAAAACTATTGCTTTTGGAAGCTAATAGTATAGGTATTAACCTACCCATTAGAATTGATGTGCAGGCGTATACAAAATATGCCCCATCTAAATGGGTAGGTTTTCGCGTATTGGGCACAGAAATTTCGTATCGGGGTCGTTGATGAACAACGCTGCCATAGCAAAAGGTAAAATTGATGTCGTCCTCGGCGATGGCAACGCCCTGATGCTGTCGGCGTTGTCTGAAAAGGTGCAAAGGGATTCGCGGTTTTCACTTGTTGCAACCGTCTCCAGCGCTGAAAACTTCATCAGCACCGTCATGCGATTGCCGGTAACGGTTGGCGTGATTGATTGGTCATTGCCGGTGTTGGGTGGGCAGCGAATGATTGAGGCTTTGCGGGATCAGGCGGCAGCGCCGCGCATTGTCGTTTATGCCGATGACAACCACGGTGACCTGTCGCGCAGGGCGCTCGCAGCCGGTGCTGCGGGGTTTTGTAGCCGGGCAAAACCGGTAGAGGAATTGTTGGATGCAATCGCCACCGTTGCCGACGGCAACATGGTGTTCCCATTCCTCGATATCCGAGACCTCCAGGCCGACCCGGTTTTCCAATTAACCCGGCGCGAGCGGGGGTTGTTGGAGGCGATGGCGCAAGGCCGCACAAACAAGGAATTGGCGAGCGAATTTAGCCTGTCCGTGAACACCGTAAAATTCCACCTCTCAAACCTCTATGATAAACTGTCGGTGAAGAACCGAACACAAGCAATTGCGTTCTATTTTTCCGCCCAAATGTCCGGCGATTGGGCTGCTTCAACCAAGTAGAAAACCGCGGTTGGGGCAGGGGTTGAGATGGGAGTTGAGGCGGGGTGCGCCCTTTCGATACACGTCAAAATAATTCATTGACGAATCGCGTTTTCCGCAGTTGTGAATTGTCAGCTCAACCTAGGAAGCACCCATCAAAGGACGCATTTCATGAGCTTTCACCCCGTCGATCAAGCCCCCGCACGCCTAAACCGCAGCGAACTTGCCATTCCCGGCAGCCAGCCGCAAATGTTTGAAAAGGCTGCAAAATCTGACGTAGACGTAATCTTCCTTGACCTGGAAGATGCCGTTGCGCCAGATGAAAAAGAACAGGCCCGCAAGAACATTATCGAAGCGTTGAACGACATCGACTGGAACGGTAAATCCATGTCAGTTCGCATCAATGGCCTCGACACACATTACATGTACCGCGACGTCGTGGACGTTGTTGAACAGGCCGGGCAGCATCTGGATCTGATCATGATTCCAAAGGTTGGCACCGCCGCCGATGTCTATGCCGTCGACATGATGGTGACCCAAATTGAAGATGCAAAAGGGTACTCAAAACGCATCGGTTTTGAGCACATTATTGAGACCGCTTTGGGCATGCAAAATGTCCACGAAATTGCGGCATCTTCAAAGCGGAATGAGAGCCTACATTTCGGGGTCGCGGACTACGCCGCATCGACCCGTGCACGGACCACGGTAATCGGTGGCGTGAACCCAAATTATTCGGTCCTCACAGACCCAGCCGAAGACGGTTCACGAGACGTGCATTGGGGTGACATGTGGCACTACGCCATTGCCCGTATGGTGGTCGCGGCACGCGCCAACGGCCTCCGCCCAATTGACGGCCCGTTCGGCGATTTCTCCGATGCAGAAGGGTACAAGGCAGCCGCATACCGCGCTGCGGTTATCGGCTGCGAAGGCAAATGGGCGATCCACCCAAGCCAGATCGAACTAGCCAACGAAGTGATGAGCCCATCCGAGGCCGAAGTCACACGCGCAAAACGCATTCTCGTGGCAATGGCCGAAGCTGAGGCCGCAGGCAAAGGGGCCGTATCACTGGACGGCCGCTTGATCGACTACGCATCAATCCGTCAGGCAGAAGTGTTGATGGGGAAAGCAGATCAAATCGCCAACAGTTAAGCAAAGATTAGTGGCCGCCAGAAACATTGGCGGCCATGTATCCACCTCAATAAAGCGCATAATATATATTATGTTAAATATTATGGGGTATATCCCCTTGACGTACGGTAGGTGGTTAACTATCTATAATGTATGAAACAAACAACAGTCCGCCAGTTCTTCGCTCAGTTCCCAACCGATGAAGCATGCCTTGATCATTTGTTCAATGTGCGCTTCGGCCAAGGCCATTCTTGCCCCAAATGTGAGCGTGATGCGAAATGGTACAGGCTGAAATCTGAGCAAGCCTATTCTTGTCAATGGTGCGGCCACCATATTCATCCAATGGTCGGAACCATCTTTGAGAAGTCACGCACACCTCTGCAACTGTGGTTCTATGCGATGTTCCTTTTCACCACGTCTAAGCATGGCGTGAGCGGTAAGGAATTGCAGCGCCAGCTTGGTGTTACCTACAAGACGGCTTGGCGCATGTGCGCTCAAATCCGCAAACACATGGCAGAAGTTGACGGCGACGCTCCTATCGGCGGCGAAGGCGAGATTGTTGAAGTCGATGAAACCTTTATCGGTGGCTACAAAAAAGGTGCCATGGGCGGCAAAGGCAAAACCGTTCTGATCGGCATGGTCGAAAAAGACGGCGACATTGTTACCAAGGTCATTCCTAACCGCTCACACCGTACCGTGCGCAACGCTGTTATCGAAGCTGTTGAGCCGGGTTCTGAGTTGCACACTGACGAATTTGGCGCTTACAAGTACATGGGGCCAGATTACAGCCATGAAACGGTGAACCATAGCCAAGATGAATACGTTCGCGAAGATGGCGTTACCACAAACACCATTGAAGGCGCATTCAGCCACTTTAAGCGGTCTATTGCTGGCACTCACACCAGCATTTCGCCAAAGTATCTAGGCAGTTATGCCAAAGAGTTTGAGTTTAGGTACAATCGCCGGAAGTGTCAGGCTTCGATGCTTCCTGAGCTGCTGACGACTTTCCCGAAAACGGGCGTTTAAGGGCCGCGTCCAGCTTATCTAAGTCGCCATCTTCATCAGATTCGTGCTCTTTGATGAAGTATTCAAGCCCGTCTTCTCTGGCTTTTCGTAGCGTTGTCATGCTTCCTCCGCATCCAAAATATACAGCTTCCTAAGCGTTCCATCTTTTGACCGTGACGGCTTAGCTGAAACAATCAACTGAGATCGGTTGGCGGCAGCTCTCGTGTATACATTGTCACCATCCGTGAAAGCAGGGTCGCGAACCGAAGCTGTCATGAATTTTTCAGGGGCATCAGGATTCGCAATCTTAAGCGTTCTGCTGTCGTGACTAAAACCATCAACGCTAACTGTGAATGTTTCCATATCGCCGACAACCAACCTTTCTTTCGATCTGATAGCATCTGCCATCGCTTCATCAATAGTAGTTTTTTCTTCCGCCATACGCCCCCGCGAAGGGGCAACTGTAACTGTATCAGCGGAAGTGCCTACTGGTGCGACTATTCCCTTCGCGGGGGCTGCAACGCGATCCAAAACGTCCAGCAGGAATTTCCTATTTGCGTCCGAGTCATCAGTGCGCCCTCGATGGATTTCCTTAGTTAACTCAAGCAAAGCCACAAAGTGAGGATCGGCTTCTTTTTCTCTGCCACCCGACATATTCAGCACCCAACTAACCCATCTCCAAACAATATCACTCGCGGAAGAATAGAACATTTCGTGAACAAGCGGTAACACAGTAGCGCCGACTGGCGCAATATCATTGGCAATCTCGCCTGCAACTTCAAAAGATCCTTTCTTCGGTTCTTGAGCATGAATCCTAAGAGGGAATCTCTCTCCCTTTTTCGGAATTCGATATTCACTGATTGCGATGAGTCCATTGTTAATAACCTTATCAAGACCAACAATTGCTTCCCCAAACTTTCGCATATCAATCGTATGATTGGTGGCGTCGAGGCCGTCATATTTGATGACAAATGAAGCAGACATATTAATTCACTCCCACAATTTATGCGGGAAATTCTGCACAGCGGGCTATACAGAGTCAATCATAACGTATGCTAAGGGGATAGACCCCAATATTATACTTATTGCTAACCATATGTAACTACGGGATAGTTCCGAACAAACCCACGGTGGACGACGGTATAATGAGACAATCCCACACAAATTTTCCGAATTTGTTTTCGCCTCTCCAGATCGGCTCAATGAAAGTCAAAAACCGTATTCTTTCAACAGGTCACGACACGACGTTACCACATGATGGTTTGGTCAATGATGCGCTAATTGCGTATCATATCGCCCGTGCTAAAGGTGGTGCTGGCCTTATCGTCACTCAGGTTGTCGGCGTGCATGAGACAGCGCGCTACACATCGCACCTTCTGATGGGAACCGATGACAACTGCATTCCGGGAATGCGACGTCTGGCAGATGAACTTCACTCCCATAACTGCAAATTGGTGGTGCAGTTGTTTCACCCGGGCCGAGAAATCATGGAAACCCAAGACGGTACCGCCGCCGTCGCCTATGCGCCGTCAGCAACACCAAGCGAGCGTTTTCATGTCATCCCAAGGGCCATGTCCAAGGCAATGATCGCTGAGGTCATTCAGGGATATGCCGATGCCGCTCAGCGTATGAAATTAGCCGGCGTCGATGGTGTAGAGATTGTAGCGAGCCATGGCTATTTGCCTGCCCAGTTTTTGAACCCAAACATAAACAGGCGTACTGACGAATACGGAGGGTCAACCGCTAATCGGATTAACTTTCTATCCGAAGTATTTGATAAAGTAAGAAATACCTGCGGTACTGATTTCGTAGTTGGGTTGCGGATTAGCGGAAATGAAGTTGATCAAACCGGCATGGAAGAACATGAAGTGCTCGGCATTATCAAGCAGCTTGAACCTCAAATTGACTATGTAAGCGTCATTGCTGGAACCTCAGCGTCGCTTGGTGGTGCCATCCATATTGTACCGCCAATGTTCATCGATAATGCCTATATCGCGCCATTTTCTCAAAAAGCGAAACAGGCCGTTGCCATCCCCGTGTTCGTCGCTGGCAGAATCAACCAGCCGCAAGATGCAGAAGCTGTCATCAGCGCAGGCCAAGCAGATATGTGCGGCATGACGCGCGCCATGATTTGCGATCCTCAGATGGCGATAAAGGCACAGCAAGGCCGTACAGATGATATTCGCGCCTGCATTGGCTGCAATCAGGCCTGCATCGGACATTTCCACAAAGGCGTGCCAATATCTTGCATTCAGCACCCTGAAACTGGGCGGGAAATGACCTATAACACGCCCTACCCCGCAGAAATCACTAAGAATGTCATGGTTATCGGTGGCGGGCCAGCCGGCATGAAGGCTGCAGCAGTGGCTGCCACACGTGGCCATGATGTTACTGTATATGAGGCTGGCACGCAGCTCGGCGGGCAAGCATTACTGGCGCAGCTCTTACCCGGTCGTTCGGAATTTGGCGGCATCATCACAAACTTGGCGAGGGAAATGGAGCTTGCAGGCGTAAAAGTGCAGCTTAATCAAAAGGTTGATACTGCATTCATAAAGTCCCAAGACCCAGATGAGATCATCGTCGCAACAGGCGCCAAGCCGCATTGGCCACACGACCTTTCAATCGAAGATAATGCGCAAGTCGTTGATGCATGGCAGATCTTGCGTAACGAGGTGAATCCCGGCGGATCGGTCGTCATCGCAGATTGGCGCTGTGATTGGGTTGGCCTCGGCGTCGCGGAATTACTCGCGACCGCCGGAAGTAAGGTTCAACTGATGGTCAACGGCACCCATGCAGGCGAGCTGTTACAATCCTATGTTCGTGATAGCATGGTTTCACGCATTCAGAAATTAGGTGTAGAAATAACACCTTACGCGCGTTTGTTTGGTGTTGATGCCGATACAGCATACTTCCAACACACCGCTAACCAAGAACCTGTCATTATAGAGGGTGTCGATACATTGGTCCTCGCGCAAGGCCATATTTCAGAAGATAACTTGTCAATGGAACTGGATGAGCAAGGCATCAAACATCACCTGATCGGTGACTGCCTAACCGCCCGCACCGCCGAGGAGGCTGTCCTCGACGGGCTTAAACTGGCATGGTCACTGTAACGGTTTGGCGAGTGAGCCGTATTTGGCCTGAAACTGCTGAAAAATCCGGTCAGGCGCAGCAACCGTCAGTACCGATCCGGTTTCCGTGTCATCACGTTCTAAAACAGAGCACTTGCGATACACCCAAGAAACAGCCGCACCATCAGAATGCTCAAACGTCAGGGTGCGGATAAGGTTATCGCGGCTAAGCCGTTCTTCGATTAGGGACAGTAAGTCCCCTACCCCGTCACCGGTCACAGCCGACAGCAGCACAGAGTTTTCCTGCCGTTGCATCCGCTCTGTCATCGTCGCACGGGCTTCGTCATCCATCAGGTCTGACTTATTGTGAACAATGATCATCTGATCAAGCTGCTCATCCGTCAGGCCCAACTCGGATAATGTGGCCAACACGTCTTCTTCCTGCGCTTCTGCATCCTCATGCGCCGCATCGCGGACATGAACGACAATATCGGCTTCCAGAACCTCTTCCAACGTCGCACGGAACGCCGCAATCAATTGGGTTGGCAGGTCAGAGATGAAGCCAACGGTGTCACTCAGGATGATCTTTTGCCCCAAAGGCGTCTCAACCGCTCGCATTGTCGGATCGAGTGTTGCGAACAACATGTCCTTCGCAAACACTTCGGCTCCGGTCATCCTATTAAACAGGGTCGATTTGCCAGCATTGGTATAGCCAACAAGTGCCACAACAGGGAATGGAACCCGTTTGCGGGCATGACGTTGCAACCCGCGCGTTCGCACAGTCTTTGATAACTGGCGGCGGATTTTGACCATCCGCTCATCCAGCATCCGCCGGTCAGCCTCAATCTGAGTCTCACCCGGACCACCAACAAAGCTCAGACCACCGCGTTGACGTTCAAGGTGGGTCCAACTCCGCACAAGACGGCTCCGCTGATATTCCAGATGCGCCAGCTCTACCTGTAACGACCCTTCGCGGGTCGCCGCGCGATCACCGAAAATCTCAAGGATTAGCCCGGTACGGTCCAGGATTTTGACATCCCACACCTTTTCCAAATTCTGCTGCTGTTTGGGCGTAATCACACCGTTAAGGACAACAACGTCGGCCTCAACTTCTTCCAACATCTGATGCAGTTCATCGACCTTACCAGACCCAAACAACCAGCCTGCCCTCGGTGTGGTCAGGTTCACAACCTCTGCCTGAACAACATTCAGGTTCAGTGCGCGGGTAAGACTTACAGCCTCTTCCAAGAGGTTATCTGCACCGCGCGTTTGCGCGGCGTCACGAATGTGCGGATGTATGACAAAGACGCGCGTCGTCATACGCGCCAAACTACGTCAGCCAGCTTCTTCACCATCATAAAGGCTGATCGGCTGTGATGGCATCACAGTCGAAATAGCATGTTTGTAGACGAGCTGAGATTGCCCGTCGCGGCGCAGCAAAACGCAGAAATTATCAAACCAAGTGATAACGCCCTGCAATTTTACCCCGTTTACCAAAAATGTGGTGACTGGAACTTTGTTTTTACGAACGTGATTCAGAAATGCGTCTTGTAAATTCTGCTTGTCGGCCATGGCGGTTTTCCTTTTCTTTTTCTATCCGTCGGCTTTGGCAAGATGCGCGATCTTTAACATCTACAATGTGTGGGCGACCTATCTGTATTTCCAGTGTAAAACCAGTCATCAATGTGAAAAAATCAACGCCAGTTGCCCGGATTCAACATTGCAATCACAGCCAGCACCTCTACACGCCCTAATAGCATGACGACAATCAGCACACTTCGCCCCTCTGCGCTGACGTCCTTTAGGTAGCTAACATCCCCGCCTGCAACGTTAAATAGAGGTCCGGTGTTCGACAATGCAGCCAGCGCAGCCATAAGTGAAAGCTCAAAAGAAAGCTCGGTTAAGCTTAGCGCCAACATGGCGCCAGCCAGCGAAACCAGAAACAGCATGACAAAAACCCATGCGATCTGCGCCCCTTCACGCCTTAGTCCACGTCGGGCAACACCAGAACCAGCGATGGAGGATGGGCGAACCAACCTTTCCATCTCACGTTCGCCATGGCGAAACAGCGCATAAGCCCGCAATAATTTCACCCCGCCAGCGGTGGAGGCAATTCCACCGCCAGTCACAGCAAGACCCAGTAAGATCAAGGATGGGTTACCCATGCCACTCCACACTCTGGCCGCGTCCCAACTTTCACTAACCACGCCTGCTGTGGTGGCAAACGATAGAGCAGTAAAGAACGCACCCCAGGCAGCGCGAAGCGGTTCAGAAACTTCGGTGGTCTGATCAATATCCAATGCACCGACCCAATGGCGGCCAAACAGCCAGGTGGCAGAAATAATAACAAACAGGGCCAATAACTTGACTTCGGCATCGTTCAGATAGCCACTCATCTTCCGCTTAAGCGGTGCACCGACAACAAAGATGTGCCGCGTGGCCGCTAGAAACAGGAACGCGACTGCAACAACTTCCCCCAACCCATTGGATTGATGAAACATTCCCTCTGAATTGATCAGCAATCCGGTGGTGGAAATCAGGCTCATTGCGGCTGTTGAAGCCGAAAATGGTGTATGACCAGATATAAGTAATCCAAGTGCCAATAATGCTGTTAAACCAATATAGATCGGTGCGACGCCTATTACAGCAATGGCAATTCGCTCGCCCGCTTCTTCATGGCGCTGGGAATCTGCCCAACTTGGTGCTCCACGTAATCGACCGATTGCATGATCGACTGAGCTTGATTGGTAAATCTCATACCCGCCCAATCCTCGAGGTGCCAAAACGGCAAAGGCGACGACCAAAGCGAAGAATCCCCCGAACCAGGCAACGATTGCACGCCATAAATTGATCGCATCGGGCAATTCTTCAGGTCGGTCTATTATGCT
>JBMYPG010000100.1:0-11980 GCA_049600095.1 Pikeienuella sp.
TTTGGGCAGGTGTTAAGCCCTCCACCGTGCCATCGCATTCACCAAAGAACAGGTGAAAGGTGGAGCTTTCGCCATAGACTGCCCCCCTGACCTGCCGCTCGGCCATCACATTTCGCAGCCCATCGCGTAACCGCTCAGCCGCCTGATCCGCAACGGCCTGAGGCTTGCCAGTCTTCAAGTGCGCCATCGCGGCCACAGCACCCGCCGCTACAAGAGGGGAGGCGTTAAACGTACCCTTATGGCTGACTGGTGGGCTGTACCCATCACGCTCCAGCCCAGGGTCGAGCAGTTCCATAATCTCTGACCGCCCGGCAACAGCCCCGCCCGGCAGGCCGCCGGTTAGGACTTTGCTTAGGGTTGTCAGATCCGGCGTAATGCCATCGCGGGCCTGCAGGCCACCGGGCGACCAACGAAACCCGGTGATGATCTCATCAAACACCAATACGGCACCGGCCTGATCAGCCAACTTGCGCAAACTCGCCAAGAACCCATCAGGTAACGGCACAGCGCCATAGTTGGCACCTGATACTTCAACAATGATCGTGCCGATGCCATTCAATGCAGCCTCAACCGCACCAAGATTGGCAGGCGCAACGGAAATGAGGTCATTTACTGCACCAGGCACACCCAACGAAGGCGGCCCTGCTTTGCCCGGTTTTGCACCTTTCAGCGCGTGATCGTGCCAACCATGGTAATGCCCATCGATCCGCAACACGCCATCGCGGCCCGAAAAAGCCCGACCGAGGCGAAGCGCCAACATTGTCGCCTCTGTCCCGCTACCCGTGAACCGGGTCATATCAGCGGAGGGGAACAGGGCGTTCACTTCCTCGGCCCATTCAATCTCAGCCAAATGGCAATCAGCGGTGAATGGGGTCAAGGTCGCTTGGCGTGTTACCGCCGCTACTACATCAGGATGTGAATGTCCGAGCATCTGGCTCGCCGACCCCATCTTGAAATCAATGATGCGATTGCCCTCAGCATCCCATTTCAGCGCACCTTCGGCATGGGTCACATAGATCGGCTCTGGTCGCCACCTCAGCTCATGCGCAACACCACCGGGCATGGCGCGACGGGCACGTTTGGTCAGGTCGGCATTGGTGGTCATTTTGCCCTCATCGCGGTTTCAGGCAACAGAATGTCAAACTGATCACGAATGCGACGGTCCGTTTCCGCATCCAAAGTGTCGGGAAAATGCGTTGCCAGTAACTCCTTGGCCTTTGCTTTGGCGCGGTCTTGCAGGCTGGTCGCTCCATCCTCCCACCACTCTCTCGGCGTTCGCCTGTCACCGAGGTCGGGATAATAATAATCAGCCTTCATCCGCTCTAAGGTCTGCGAATGGCCTAGATAATGCCCCTCACCCCGGCACACATCAGCGATCACTTCAGCGGCGATGTTTTCTGGCGAAGCCTCCACTCCCCGGATCGTGCGAAGGATGTTGCCGAGCATGTCATTGTCGGCCACATAAGCCTCCAGCGACACACCTAACAGGCTAGCTTGCATACCACAGGCCTGCGTGATCAGGTTAGACCCGGCATGGGCAGCCATTGTCACAGCCAGCGTTTTTTCGGACCCGAATTGGGCATCAACGGTTTTCGCATCCGTTATACCGGCGATGGAGGATGTGGGCAGGTCATAATAGCGCCCCATCTGAGCGGCCCCGGCCATCAGGATTGCTTGCTCGCCGCCGCCACCACACATCGCACCGGTGCGAAGATCAGCCACTAACGGCTTGGGGGCAAAGATCGCGCGAACCTCTGGGTCGACCAAACGCACGAACACCAACCCCGCCAACGTTTCAGCCACCGCTTGCACCAACGATCCGGCAATGGTTGCAGGACTGGTTGCCCCCGCCTGCCCGGCAGAGATAATCTGCACCGGGAAACCAGCACGCACAGCCACCTCCATCGTATCGCAAGCCTCGCTCGCGAACCGCATGGGCGGGACGACATGGCAAACCATGATGGTGAGGAAAGGGCAGGCGCGGAATGCGGCCTCTCCGCCTGCAATTTCATGACAAATCGCGGCGATATCTGCCACATGTTCCGGCTCACTTACGCTGATGGAGACATGTTTGCGGGTGCCTGCAAGGCAAGCATAAGCGGTGTTAATGTCCAACGCGCGGGGCGTTTCAGCATCGCGCACAATGATCGACCGGCTGAAGTGATGGATATTCTCCATCGCATCACACAGACGCGCGGCATCAAACAGGTCTTGCATCGTGCCTTCGCGATATTCGCCGGTATCAATATCGAAAACACCCGGTGCCCCACCACCTGAACTCATGTGCAAGCGCGATCCGCTCAGGTCCAGATCATCAGCATCGCCGCGCCCATACAGCACAACATCGCGACGCGCCTCCGCAATACTGCGAAGGACCAATGCACGGGGGAACAGCAAACGGCCATCATCGGTCAGTGACCCGCCTGCCTCACAAACGAGTTGAATCATGGAAGGCGTGGCTTGGCTCAACCCCAAAGTTTCCAACAACGCCAGAACCGCTTCGTGGCAGGTTTCCAGCTCGTCTGGTGACAGCGGTGCAAATTGCCCACCGGACAAGCCCGGCCAAACGGCCGGTTGCTCCGGCGGCGCATCTTCTTCAGCTGCGCGGCGATCTCTGCCCCGGCGCCTAACCATGGGTATTCGCTGGCATGAAATTCTCCCACGTCAGATGAGGTTACATCATCTATACACCATCTCTATGCCTAATATTCCTTGACAACAAAGACAGATTATTGGCCATGAGGGTAAGATTTACTCATGCCCACCCTGAACGCAGGGACCAAGGGGCAGTCAGAGGCACCAAGAATGCTCATCTTTGTTCCAAAAATACCGAAACACAGCACCACCCGCCTGCACAGGCGTTTAGAGGTGAACAGATCATGAGCCGCCTGCCCTCTCTCATCGCCCTGCGCGCTTTTGAGGCTGCCGCACGTCTTGGCGGGTTCAAGCAAGCTGCGGCAGTGCTCCATGTCTCCCCCACCGCGATCAGCCATCATATCAGAGGGTTGGAGGCTGACTTGGACATTGCTCTTTTCCGTCGGGGAGCGCGTGGCGTGGCGTTGACGGACGAAGGCGCGCAATTGGCCGCTGCCTGCGCCGATAGTTTTCGCGGGTTGGAGCAGGCGGTTGAGGCTTTGCGCCCAGCAACAGGGCGGCGGACGGTCAGGCTGGCGCTTGGCCCAATCATCGCCGCCCGCTGGCTGGCACCGAGATTAACTAAGTTTTGGCAAGCTTTTCCAGATATCGACCTGCAACTCATCCGCGCCACGGGTGGAACGCCCCCACCCGACGCGGATTTGGCAATCATATGGACCGATCAGGCAGAGGCGGGCAATCACCTGTTGTCCGTCACTGCCACGCCGGTCGCAGCACCGGGATTGTTGGCGCAATTCGGCACCCCAGAAACACCTGCTGACTTATTGAAACTGCCACTAATCCACAACATCAGCCGCATAGGGTGGTCCGAATGGTTCCAGCTTGCCGGTGTCAACAGCTCTCACCCACCCGGCATTCTAACGGACGATGCCAACGTCGCATTACGCGGGGCGATAGAGGCGCAAGGCGTGGCGCTCGGCCTTTCCCCACTGATCGATGATGATGTGGCAGAAGGGCGGCTGGTTCGCCTGTTCAACCTGTCGATGCCCCATCAACGGCGGTATGTTGTCGGCCCAGCAACCGACTCAAACAACCGGCGCGCCGCTGCGGTTAGGGCGTGGTTGCTGGGGGAGGTTTGAGGTGGTGTTCTTGATATGTTGGTCAAGGCGTGCAAAAATTTCAATGAAACCAAGTGAAGCTGAAAGCTTAACTTCTGAAGGGGAACCTACAAGCCACCTGAAAGGACCGCTCAATGATTCATAAACGATATTCTGATTTCTTTTCAACATTGTACGATGAACAAGAACCTGTTGGCTTTCTTGGGCGAGGCACTCACTATTCTGTGCTTCGTTGCGCAGAATGGCACGACGTTGAAAACCACCCAATTATGGAAGCCCAAACTCATGATTTTGCTATAATTTGGGATGAGGATCATGACACGCGAATAATTTACGCGATAGAGCAGCTATACATACAAGGGCTTCTAGCACCGATCCAATTTATTGGCGAACGCAAGGCCTATTTGTCAATTGTTGTAGCAGCCAAATTTTGGTGCAATGCGGAAAAAGACACCGGTCGATTGTATAAGGAAAAAGTTTCATCGATAGCTGCCAACGTGGCAGGCGATCATTGGAATCTTCAACTAGGCTTTTTTGACCGGGTTGGTCCCCACCATCAGACTGAGTTGCCAGGCATGATTGCTTGCACAGAGGAGCAGGAAGACACCTATCTTCGCAATATCGACAACCTCTGGAGACTCGGCACCAAGAAATTTTCACCACAGGTGGGAAATCGTTCAGAGCAACTAATATCTACGCCGCCGACCTATTAACCCCAATCCGATACAGCCGCATCTCCTCATAGATCGGCATGAATATTTCGTATTGGCGGCGTAGCTCGTTCGGCAGGGCGTCAATGTCCACTTCTTTGCGCGGTTGCGCCTTTAGCCCGTCAGAGTTCTTTAGGCTTTCATGCCAAACGCTGTCGTCGCCATCGTACCAAAGAACATCTGATCGGTCGCCGGGTTCCCAAGACAGGGCTTCGGCTACGAATGGTTCGTCGATGGCGTTGCAATAGGCCTCTACCATTGTTGGTGGGTCTGCCAGCAGGTCGTCGCTGTCGATGACTGGCGGGGCTATACCTGTACGATCAGATAGCAGTTTGAACAGAGTCAACTGCCCCTCAAAACTGATCTCATGTGGCTCAAACACATGGGCCATCCCAGCTTTTTGGTAACTGCGATTCAGCGACGCCAGAACTTTGGCCGGATCTCGGATCAGGAACGCATGGTTTATGCGATCCAGAAACGCCTCATCCCACATGTGGTCAGTGTGGTGGGGAAAATCCTTGCAGAACACAGTGCGTGTTTCACCGACTTCATTCAGCCGGTTCCAAACGGATGCAAAGGTGCTGTCCTGCTTTGTCTTATCGGCCTCCGGCGGCCGTGGCGCTCGTGCCTCTGGCCCCATGTACCAAGGCTCACCGAATGGTTCATGGAAACACGCCATGTCGCCGCGCATACGCATCATCCATTCAAATGCCGTAGAAGTCGACCGGGGCGTTGCCCAGAGGAAATGCATGCGTTTGCTCATCGATACCTCATTCTCTCAAACTTGCATTTTCTGCAATTCATTCCCTCCGCAGCAGCTTTTCGCTCGGACCTTCGAAGTCAGAACCACATCCGATTTACAGTAATTTAGTCGCCAAATTCCCCGCTAATTGCCTGTCAGCGACCGAATAATGCCGCTGATAGCAGTCCATTTGCTAAAAGGACGTTTGCCGTTTGTTTCGCGCCCACTCTGAAGCATGACGGCTGCATCAAAACAACCATCTGGGTTGTGTGGATTTCCGCACAGCAACAATTAGTTTTCAATCTTTAGGTGAGCCAATTTTCGAATACAATCAAACTTGATAATTCGTTAACTTCAGCCTATCAACGAATCCAAATCTGGAATGTTCTCAATTTTGATAATGTTTCAGTATTATTTATTAAATGTAACTATCAATTCAATAGAATGCCCAGACCCAGTCTAAAAGATCAACGTCAGACACAAATCCTCGACGCATTCGTGCGCGTTGCCGCTCGGCGCGGGATCGAAGGGGCGACGCAGACCTTGATCGCCCAGGAGGCTGGGGTTCAGCGGCCTATCTTACGTCACTATCTTGGCAACAAGGATGAAATGGTTGCGGCACTGCTTGAACATGTCCTCGATAGTTATGAACAATTGTTGACAGAATTCGACGATAGGCTGCCCGATGAAATAAGCGGTTCAGGCCTTGTTTGGGCGCTACTCGTTCAGACTGATACCGCTGAAAATGATCTAGCGTTGGTCCTTCAAACAATGATTGCGCTGGCACCAACAAATCCTGATCTGCGAACGTCTTTGATCAATCGATATGATCGCTTTTACGGTATATTGGCGGGGCGGTTACAGGGTGCCCATCCGGAAGCCAGTGTAGCTGATTGCGCCGCGGTTGCGCGTGGTATCGGGGCGCTATATTTGGAGCAAGAAGCGGCAGATAAGTTGTCCCCACCAGATTCATGGCGAACTGACCGAATTCAGGCCGCAAATTTGCTCGTCAGCACTTTACTAAACTAGGCTGAATGCAATTATCCCCAACTTATTACCAACCGCTTCAAAGCATTGGCGGCAACAGCAGTTAATGAAATCCACAAGCTCGTTGGCGATCCGGCAACCTGAAGTCTTGCGATACGGCGATGCCGCGTTTAGGTAAGCAATGCAAAGCTCGATAACTGGGCGAAAGATCGGAACGGAGATCATAGATGGGTTCGCTGGGACTAATACTGTTGATGGTGATTAAGTTCGTCTATTGGGTCGTTATCGCGAACGTGGTGATGAGTTGGCTGATCTCGTTCAATGTACTCAACATCCACCAACCATTTGTGCGGGCAATTTGGACTGGATTGAACCGGATTACAGAGCCGGTGTTTCGCCCGATCCGTAATTTTCTGCCCCAGACTGGCGGGTTGGATTTCACGCCAATCGTTGCCATTTTTGGTCTGATCGCGCTGGAAATTCTAATCACCCGCAACTTGCTGTAGCGCTGCAATCACCAACGCAGACCAAACTTCGAAAAAGCCATGGCGCTGCACCGACCAAGGTGTTGTGCTAGCCGTGCGCCTAACGCCAAGGTCGGCGAAGGATCAAATAGTTGGCGTTATTGCCGATGCCGCTGGCAGGCCAATCGTGTCAATTCGCATCGCCGCCCCGCCAGTGGATGGTGCCGCAAACAAGGCAATCGTTCGATTTTTGGCCAAAACCCTTGGCACTCCCAAATCTGCCATCACGATCACATCGGGCCAGACCGCTCGTGAAAAACGGCTCTTGATAACCGGCGACCCTGCTGAAATCATCGCTCTGCTGTCGCGGGCAATTGGGCCATAGCGATAAACGAGGGCGAGTAGTCAATGTCAGAACAAATCGTAGACCTCAGATCACCGCGATTTATTGAAGATAAATACGGATATATCGAGGAGCTACGCGCCGAAAACTTCTACGCTCGCACCCCCGATGGTGATGTCGTATTCTTTAACCAAGATGATGTGAGCGAGGTATTCCGCTGCAAGGATTTTCGTTTTGCCTTTAACCTGATTGATGAAAGCCGCAGCCCCTATTTGGCCGATGCGATCCGGCATGAGTTGCTGAACATGCACGGAGGACAACATGAAAGGCTGTCGCGGCTACTGAAAACCGCGCTGCGGGATCGGATTATTGAAGGGATGCGGGAAACGATTACAGGAATCGTTGATGACCTAATCGCGGCCTTTCCTGATGGTGGTAAGGTTGAGTTTTGTGAGGCATTCGCAGACCCACTGCCCGCCCGCGTTTTAGGGCCGATGTTTGGCCTGCCCTATGATCAGGTGCGCGGGTTGAATGATTGGATCAAAGTCGGCGGCCGTAAGTTAGACGCGCTTCAAGCCGGCGTCGGCATTGAAGAAGTTGAGGAAGCCAACCGCAATATCCACAGTTATCTTCGTACTTTATTGGCCGAACGTCGCAATTCTCCGGGCGATGACTTGTTTAGCGAATTGATTCAGGCGGAAATCGACGGCGACCGGATGAGCGAAGATGAGGTGATTTACCTATCTGGTGAGTTGGCCTCTGCCGGAGTGGACACTACGAGGACGCAACTACCGTTAATCCTGCATGCGCTGCTGACCCACCCGGAAGAGATGAAAAAACTGCGGGCAGACCCGAATTTGGCGTTGCGCACAATAGATGAGGGTATGCGCTATGCGCCGTTGCCATGGGCCATTCCCCATGCTGCCACCCATGATTTCACCTATAAAGGCATCGAATTCAAAGAAGGAATGCTTGCCTTTGCCTTGGTGCCAGCCGCAAACCGAGACCCGGCGGTGACGACAAACCCCAATCAGTTCAACATCACCCGTGGCCGCGCCCGCCATTTCGCATTTGGGTCGGGCCTGCATGCATGCCCAGGCGCGCATTTGGCACGAATGGAGATGTCGATTGCGCTGCAAAAGCTCTTTGAAGATATGCCCAGCTTTTCGATGGCAGAGCCACCAGTATGGGAACCGGGTCAAGAAGGGAGAGCGCTGCGAAGCCTTGTCCTGAACATTCAAAAACAATAGGCAGAATTAGGGCAAAATCGTGCTTGTCGGGTGACATGCTTTTTGCTCGACCAAAAATGCACACTGCTGACTATACACCACTTCACCATCGCGCGAAAACGGTCTATCAAATTCGCGCAATATCTAATGAAAGCCCCCCATGACCTTTGATTTCGACCGCCCCATCAATCGTATTGGTACCCATTCACTAAAGTGGGATGGCCTGCCCGCTCGCTATGGAATGGCACCAGAGGGTAAGGTTTCGATGTGGGTGGCAGATATGGATTTCGCCGCACCGCCAGCGGTGACAGAGGCATTGCAAACCGCCGTAACGCATGGCGTTCACGGCTACTATGGCGATCCTGAATCCTATTTGTCTGCGATCCAAGGTTGGATGTCTCGCCGACATGGTTGGGAGATTGAAAAAAGCTGGATCATCACCACAGCTGGCATCGTCAATGGCGTTAACATGGCCATTCAGGCGTTTTGCCGCCCCGGCGATGGCGTTATTATTCAGTCGCCTATCTATCACCCATTTGCGCCTTCAATCCGCAACAATGGCTGCCATGTGGTGAACAACCAGCTTCGTTACGAAGACGGGCGTTATCACATGGATCTGGATGCGCTCGCCAAGCAGGTCGATGCAAAGACCCGTATGATGTTGCTGTGCTCACCGCACAACCCGACCGGCCGGGTTTGGAGCCGTGATGAATTGGCCGCGCTCGCCGCGTTCTGTATGGAGCGGGACATTCTGATCGTATCGGATGAAATCCACCATGATCTGGTATTTGATGGCCCACATACGATTTTCCATTCATTGGGTGAGGATATTGCCAATAATACCATCATGTTCACTTCAGCCTCCAAAACCTTTAACCTCGCTGGTGGGCATGCAGGGAATGCCATCATCTCTAACCCCACCCTCCGTCGTAAATTCAATCGGCAGTTAGAGCGGTGTGGATTAGGCGGCGGCAACCGGTTTGGTTACATCATGACCGAGGCAGCATATAACCATGGTGAAGAATGGTTGGGCGCTTTGAAAACCTATCTGCAAGGAAACCGCGATTTGGTGGATGCAGAGATCGCAGCACGTCTGCCCGGCGTAAAATCAGTGCACTTGGATTCAACCTATCTAAGTTGGTTGGATTTCAACGGTACGGGAATGGAACAAGCTGAAATCGTGCGGCGTTTTCAGGATGTTGCCGGTGTCGTCTGCAACCACGGCCCAAGTTTCGGTGCAGGTGGCGAAGGATTTATGCGCCTAAACTTCGCCTGTTCTCGTGAACTGGTGCAGGATGGCCTGAACCGGATTGCGGATGCATTTGCTGACCTTCAGTAAGAAAAACGGGCACCTTGATCTTTCATAGATTGGGTGCCTGTCCTTTCGGGCAATGATAAATGTCTGCTAGACATGCAACGCAAGAAACCATGAGAGCTGCGCCAGACTGCGCGGAATGGTCCCTTCCCCAATTCGTGACAACCAGCTAGCTATTAGTGAAGGCTTTCTGCGTTGCTCTCTGCGTTGCTCCCTGCAATGCTTTTTGTGCGGTTTCGTTTATCAAGATCGCCAACAACGACAAGAAGCGGGTGTATGTTCCATAATTCAGAGAGCTTCAGGCAAGAACCTGAAGGCAAAAGCGGGCGCGAATGGGTTAAAATCCTTTCTGGCTATCGCGACCCGAGTGCAACGCGCAGCCTATTTGAGCTTGCAGTCACGCTTGGACCATTCGTTGGCCTTTGGGCATTGGCCTGGTGGTCATTGTCGATCAGTCCGTGGCTGACGCTTGCGATTTCGATCTGCAATTCTGCGTTTCTCTTACGTTTGTTCGTAATACAGCATGATTGCGGGCACAGCGCCTTTTTCAAAAGCCGCTCAGCAGGCGATTGGTTGGGTCGCGTGATTGGTGTGCTGACGTTGACGCCCTATGACGTTTGGCGCCGCACCCATTCAAATCATCACAGCGCATCAGGCAATCTGGGCCGCCGTGGTATCGGTGACATTTACACGATGACAGTGGATGAATACCGGGCCTTATCGCCGCTACGGCGCTGGCAATATCGCCTGTATCGGCACCCCATCGTGCTGTTCGGTCTTGCACCAGGTTATCTGTTCTTCCTGCAAAATCGGCTGCCCCTGGGTCTGGTTGAAAAGGCGCGTTATTGGGTCAGCGCGATGTGCACCAATGCTGCCATTATCGTGGCGCTGGGTGTGATCATTTACTTCGGTGGCATCATGCCGGTCCTGCTGATTTTTGTACCTTCCACCTTGTTGGCGGCAACGGCCGGGATGTGGTTGTTCTACGTACAGCACCAGTTTGAAACGACGTCTTGGGAAACGGAGCAGAATTGGGACCTGCACGATGCAGCCCTGCACGGCAGCTCTCATTATGTCATGCCGTCTGTTCTGCAATGGCTAAGCGCCAATATTGGCATTCACCACGTACACCACCTGTACAGCCGCATTCCATTCTATCGGTTGCCAGAGGTTCTGCGCGATCACACTGCGCTTGCTGTTGGCAATCGCATGACCATCCGCGAAAGCTTTGCCAATGCGCGCCTGCATTTGTGGGATGAAAACAGCAAACGTTTGCTGTCATTCTCTCAAGCCAAGAAAATCATGTGATTTAGGTTGGGCCGCCACAGCGGCCTTTCCCACATACTCACAGCTTCAGTTCGAAATCGCCACCGCCCGACGGGCATAACGCAGATCTGAAATTTGTTGTGACAGAAACCCAGCAATGTCAGCGCGGGTGATTTTCAGGCTCAGGTTCCGTGCAGTAGGCGCAAAACCTTCTTGATAGGCCCCTGTCGCCGGACCATCGGCAAAGGCTGACGGGCGCACGATTGTCCAGTTTAACCCGCTGGCCTGCACCAGTTTTTCCTGCAACTCATGGTCCAGAAATATGGGCCGGAGCAGGAAGCCAAACATGATCCGCTTCCAAAAGAAATTCAGGTTCCCCCAGCTTTCATGGGCGCCCAGTGTCGACTGACAGATCAGGCGATCGACGCCATGTGCCTGCATGCCTTGGATCACATTCATCGTACCAACCGACCGGATCACGCTTTTGCGCGACATGCCCGAACCGAGGGTGATGACCACGGCATCATGCCCCTTGATCGCAGCGGCAACAGCGGCGGCATTAGTCGCATCACCAGCATGTAAGGTCAGTTTTGGGTGGTTGATGGAAAGCTTGCCGGGATTGCGCGCAAAGGCCGTAACCTCATGCCCATCATCAAGGATTTGCTGAACTGCCGGAACGCCGATTTTGCCGGTGGCACCGAATACGATTGTTTTCATAACTTAGGCCCTTCCTTGTTCAAATTACTTTACACCATGTAAAGTTGACATGGTGTCAATAATCACTGACTTTACATTATGTCAAGCACAAAGAACCCCACCCGCGAGCGTATTCTGAAAACCACATGGACGTTGTTGGAGGATGGCAGCGGCGCAAATGTGCGCATGTCAGACATCGCCAAAGCCGCTGAAATCAGCAGACAGGCGCTCTACCTCCACTTTCCCAACCGGGCAGAATTACTGGTGGCGACCACGCGCTATTTGGATGAATACCACAATATTGAAAGCAAATTGGTCACTAGCCGGACAGCAAGCACCAGTGAAGAAAGGCTGGCCGCTTGGGTGGAGGTCTGGGGGAATTACATCCCGACCATCTATGGCATCGCCAAGGCGCTAATGGCGATGCAGGACAGCGACGCCGAGGCAAAGGCCGCATGGGCCGACCGCATGCAGGCCGTTCGCCACGGATGCGCAGCAGCGGTCAGCGCCTTGCA
>JBMYPG010000101.1:0-11936 GCA_049600095.1 Pikeienuella sp.
TCTCACGCAGGGATGCCGCGCCGGACAATTGCCCAAAAAGCAGGGCCAAAAACTGATCGCGAGACCGCAATCGCCGCACGCGAAAGTCCGCGCTGTGCGCCGCAACAGCCTCATCAAACACCCGCCACGGAATCTCCTTGGTCAATTGTTGAAATACGCTATTCTGATGCTGCATGGTGTTGACCTCCGCCCGTATCCAATCCGTCGCTAAACGCTTGGAAACGAGTAGAATCAATGCCATGCACAATGTCCAGAATTCTTAACCGGACACCAGTGGATCAAGTCCGGGATGGCAAGCGTGCTTATCGCAGCTTTCGCCCATTCAGAACCCGAATGCCCTCATCATCGAACACAACGCAAGACAGGGATTTACCATAGGCCGCGCCGGTGTCGATTGCTATGCGGTTGCCGTGATCTTCGACCTCTTTGACTGGTGTATGGCCATGTACAACCGTCGCGCCGAAATCATCGGTACAGATATGAAACGGTTTACGTATCCACAGCAGGTCATCTTCGGCCTGATCTTCCAACGCCAAGCCCGGCTTCACCCCGGCGTGGGCAAAGAAAAAATCACGCCAGCGATATGATGGCCGCAAGCCTTGTAAAAACGCGATATGCTCGTCAGGAATTGCTGCGCGAAAGGCATCAAAATAGGCTGCACCCTCAGCCTCTGTCACTTCATCGGGAATATCGATGCCATAATTTTGCAGCGTCGTGGCCCCACCGATGATTTCATGCAGCCAAAAATATTGCAGCCGCCCCATCGGGTCACGCCCGCCGGGGCTTTCCCAGAATTTCAGCAACATCCGGTCGTGATTGCCATAAAGGTTGATCCACGGTTCGCCCCGCGCCGCACCTTTGGCCAGATAGTCCAGCACGCCCCGGCTATCGGGGCCGCGGTCCGTATAATCGCCGATATGCAGGATGGCATGCGATGCGCAGGGGTTTTCCTGCACATCACAGGCGATCCGGGCGTGGAGCGATTCAAGCTTGTCGAGCCAACCATGCACATCACCAATCGCATAAATGCGATCAGGAGTATCAGCTAGGCCAGTCAAACTTTCATTCATTCCGCCGCAATCGTCTGCCCCGCATAATATTGAAGCGTATCGACCTCTAGCTCACCATCCCGCTGATTGGTAATAGCACGTGCAACAGCCATCGAACCAGCAGCCGTTGTGTAAGACGGAATCTTCATCGTTAGCGCCGTGGCGCGAATGACAAAGCTGTCTTTGATCGATTGCGGCACTTCTGTGGTGTTGAACACCAGTGCAATCTCGCCATTCTTCATCTTGTCGTGAATATCTGGCTTGCCTTCGTACATTTTATTCACGGTCTCGACCGGCAGACCGTTATCGCTCAGATATGCTGCGGTACCGCGTGTTGCGACCAGACCAAAGCCCACGTCGTGCAGCAATTTTGCTGCCTCTAGGATCACAGGCTTGTCAGCGTCTTTAACCGACATGAACACATTGCCAGATGTTGGTAGTTCAACACCCGCGGCAATCTGGCTTTTCAGGAAGGCGCGGGCAAAGCCCTTGTCGATGCCCATAACTTCACCGGTTGAGCGCATTTCCGGCCCCAGAATGGTGTCAACACCGGGGAAGCGGGTGAAGGGCAGCACCGCCTCTTTCACCGCCATATGGTCGGGGCTGGCTGATGGCATGTCGAATGCGCTCAGCTTCTCACCTGCCATGACACGCGATGCAATTGCGGCAACCGGCGCGCCAATCGCCTTAGCAACAAAAGGAACGGTGCGGGATGCGCGGGGGTTCACCTCCAAAACAAATACATCATCGCCTTTAATCGCGAATTGGACATTCATCAAACCAACGACGCGCAAAGCCAGCGCCATTTCGCGGCTTTGGCGTTTTAGCTCATCAATCATCTCATCTGACAATGAATGCGGCGGTAGGGAACAGGCACTATCGCCGGAGTGCACGCCTGCTTCCTCAATATGTTCCATAACGCCAGCGACATGGACATCTTCGCCATCGCACAATGCGTCAACGTCAACCTCAACGGCACCCGACAAATAACCGTCGATCAGAACCGGGCTGTCGCCAGAGACAACAACAGCCTCGCGGATATAGCGTTCTAGCTGCTCATCCGAACGCACGATTTCCATAGCGCGACCACCCAGAACATAGGATGGGCGGATGACAACTGGATAGCCAACCTCATGGGCAACGGCGAAAGCTTCATCGCGGCTGTGGGCTAGGCCATTGTGAGGCTGTTTCAGGTCAAGATCATGCAACAGTTTCTGGAACCGCTCACGGTCCTCCGCCAAATCAATCGCATCGGGCGAGGTGCCAAGGATCGGGATGCCCTCTGCCTCAAGCTCATTGGCCAGTTTCAGCGGGGTTTGACCACCAAACTGTACGATCACACCTTTCAGCGTACCGTTAGCTTGCTCAACGCGTAGGATTTCCAGCACATTTTCGATTGTCAGTGGTTCGAAATACAGGCGATCCGAAGTGTCATAATCGGTCGATACTGTTTCCGGGTTACAGTTGACCATAATGGTTTCGTAACCTGCGTCAGTCAGTGCATAGCAGGCGTGGCAGCAGCAGTAATCAAACTCGATACCCTGGCCGATGCGGTTCGGCCCGCCACCCAGAATGACAATTTTTTCGCGATCCGAAGGCCGCGCCTCGCATTCAACACTGCCCATCGCGTCAGCTTCATAGGTTGAATACATATACGGCGTCTGAGCTTCAAACTCAGCTGCGCAGGTATCAATCCGTTTGAAAACCGCCGTAACGCCCAGCGCTTTGCGCCGCGCACGAATGTCCGCTTCCGATGCGCCGGTCAGCGTGGATAGACGAGCATCAGAGAAACCCATCATTTTGGCCGCGCGCATTTCATAGGTAGTTGCCGGCAGGCCGCTCACCCGCAGCGCTTCTTCAGCATCTACAATCTCGCGGAATCTTTCTAGGAACCAAGGGTCAAATTTGGTCGCAGCGCGGATTTCTTCATCCGTCAGCCCTTCGCGCATGGCTTGGGCGATCACACGAATCCGATCAGGTGTCTGCTGGATCAATGCCGCGATCACAGCCGCTTTGCGCGCTTCTTCGCTATCAGCACCCGACAAGCCTTCGATTTCAATCTCATCCAAGCCGCTAAGGCCCGTTTCCATGCTTGAAAGCGCTTTTAGCAGACTTTCGTGGAATGACCGGCCAATGGCCATGCCTTCGCCAACGGACTTCATGGCCGTGGTCAGGTTGTTCTGGCTGCCGGGGAATTTTTCGAATGCAAACCGGGGGATTTTGGTGACAACATAGTCAATCGTTGGTTCGAATGATGCCGGTGTAACGCCGGTGATGTCATTGTCCAGCTCATCCAGCGTGTACCCAATCGCCAGTTTTGCGGCGATTTTTGCAATTGGAAAACCGGTTGCCTTAGATGCCAGCGCCGATGAGCGGCTAACACGCGGGTTCATCTCAATCACCACAACGCGACCATCGGCTGGGTTAATGGCGAACTGTACGTTGGACCCGCCGGTCTCAACACCAATTTCGCGTAACACAGCCAGCGAAGCGTTACGCAACACCTGGTATTCACGGTCAGTCAGAGTCAGCGCGGGCGCAACAGTGATACTATCACCGGTATGAACGCCCATCGGGTCGACGTTTTCGATGGAACAGATGATGATGGCATTGTCCGCTTTGTCGCGAACAACTTCCATCTCATATTCTTTCCAACCAATCAGGCTTTCATCGATCAAGATCTGATTGACGGGCGAAGCCTCTAGGCCGGTACCACAGATGTGCAGGTAATCTTCTTTGTTATAGGCAACGCCGCCGCCAGTGCCGCCCAATGTAAATGCAGGCCGAATAATCGCTGGCAGACCGATGGTGTCCAAGGCCGCGACGCAATCATCCATACTTTCGGCAATCGTGGCACGGGGGTTTTCCAGCCCGATCCGGTCCATCGCTTCACGGAACAACTTGCGATCCTCAGCCATATCAATGGCCTCACGCGTTGCGCCGATCAGTTCCACACCCAAACGATCCAGCGCGCCGTTTTCGGCAAGCGACATAGCGGTGTTCAGGCCAGTCTGTCCGCCCATCGTTGGCAGAACGACCATTTTCTCAGTTGGATGCTCTGCCTGTTCTTTGGCAATGATCCGCTCGACGACTTCAGGGGTAATCGGTTCAACATAAGTTGCATCAGCCAAACCCGGGTCGGTCATGATCGTAGCAGGGTTAGAGTTGACCAGAATGACCCGGTAACCTTCTTCGCGCAGCGCCTTACATGCCTGCGCGCCAGAGTAATCAAACTCGCATGCCTGTCCGATAACAATCGGCCCCGCGCCGATAATCAGAACGCTGTCGATGTCAGTGCGTTTTGGCATGGTGGATATCCCGGATTATGTGGCGTGAGTCGCGACCCCTGCCGGGATCGGGCCGGTTATAGAGAATGCGGAGACATGCGCAACCTTCTGTACTGCGGCAAATCGAAGATGATTGCCTATCTGGCCCTTTTTCTTTTGTTCCACCAAAGGTTAGAGTGGATAGAAAGTTGAGGAGCCTCATTTGTCGATCAGCCCAGACCCGCTATTGGTTAACGTTGCCCTGTATTTGGGCGCAACGGTTGTAGCCGTGCCAATTTTCAAACGCCTCGGTTTTGGATCTGTCCTCGGGTATTTGGCAGCAGGAGCAGTTGTTGGTCCCTTCGGTCTCGGTTTTTTTGGCAACGTAGAAGAAGTTCGCCATATTGCCGAGTTTGGCGTGGTCTTGCTGCTATTTGTGATTGGGTTAGAGCTTCAACCCTCTCGTCTATGGCGGTTACGCGCTGAAATCTTTGGCCTTGGTTTTGCACAGGTCGCTTTAAGTGGTCTTGGCTTGGCAGCAGGGTGCGTTGTCGTAGGTATTGATTGGCCGGCTGCCGCTGTCATCGGTCTGGCACTCGCGCTTAGCTCAACCGCCTTCGGTGTCCAAATCCTGCGCGACAAGGGTGCTCTTGCATCTCCATATGGCGATCGCGCTTTCTCTATTCTGTTGTTTCAGGACATCGCGGTGGTTCCGTTGCTGGCTCTTACAGCTTTCTTAGGCGGCCAATCTGGTGGAATGTCTTGGGAAGAGGCGGCGATTGCGCTGGGGGCATTGGCTGGCCTGATTATCGTTGGCCATTATGGCTTAAGTCACCTGTTTCGTCTGATCGCCATCATCAAAGCATATGAGATTTTCAACGCCGCCGCTCTACTGGTCGTCGCGTTAGCCGCATTAGTTATGCAATGGGTCGGCCTTTCCATGGCGCTCGGTGCTTTTATCGCCGGTGTCTTGCTTGCTGAAACGGAATTCCGGCATCAGCTTGAAAGCGATATTGAACCTTTTCGTACCTTATTCCTTGGCCTGTTCTTTGTTGGCGTAGGGATGAGCGTTGATTGGTTCCTTGCCGCCGAATGGTGGTGGGCTGTTATTGGTGGTGCTCTGGCGCTTTTTGCCATCAAAATGTCAGCGCTCTATGCCCTCGCCCGCGCCGCAGGCTCAGGTCGTGGTGATGCTCTTCGTATTGCATCCACTTTGGGGCAAGCTGGGGAGTTTGGTTTTGTTGTATTTGCTCTCGCTGCGAATGACGGCCTCATATCCGGCCAGCAAGAGGCTCTTCTTACCATTTCCGTTGCAATATCTATGGCTCTGACACCCTTGGTCGTGAAAGCCGAAGAATGGGCGCTAGAACGTGCAGCCTCCAAACGAGACGAACATGGCGAATTTGCAGATGTCGCGGATAGCGCGCCCGCATCAATTATTGTGGCGGGTTTCGGTAGGTCCGGGCAGGTTATTGCCCGGATCATGCGCCTGCGTGGTTATTCGGTTACCTTAATTGACAACTCACCTCGCCGTATTCGCCTTGCCCGTGGGTTCGGGTCCGAAGTGTTCTATGGCGATGCCACCAAACTTGATGTGATGATGGCAGCCGGTGCCCATATGGCCGACGCGATATTCTATTGCATCAATGATCGTGAAGGTGCGCAAAAGGCAGCCAAGCGACTTAACGAGCGTTTCCCTGACAGTCTTATCCTGTTCATGACATATGATCGGTTTTCAGAGGTTGAGCTTCGCAAGGCTGGCGCTGACATCGTGATACGTGAGACGCTGCAAAGCGCCGTGTCTCTGGCTAAAGAGGGTCTAATCCGTCTTGGTGACGGCGATATGGTCGATGAGATTATCGAGGAATTTGACCGCCGCGATGAAGAGCTTATCCGGTTGCAGATGGAACACGGGATGGAAGAAGGCGCAGATAAGATGCGCCAACGTTACTCCATCGATTAGTGCGCCCGACGCTTTAATCCTGTTTATGCCCCATAGTCTTACGCGGATCAGGTTCAATTCTGGCCGTATAGCCTCGGTCGAACCAGTCTGACATTAATGGCGGCAGCCGGTTCCCCAACCAAACCAGCAAGGCCAATTGCCATGGAAAGGTAATCATCGTCTCGCGTCGAGCCAATCCGCTCTTGATGATTCGCGCAGCTTTCTCTGCACTGATTTCAAACGGACGGGGGCCGTGATGACGGGCGCTCATATCCGAAGTAACAAAACCCGGCGTTATCACGCAAACATCGACACCTTGCGGATGCAGCCACCCACGCAATGCGACTCCCCACGCCCGAACCGCCGCTTTACAGGCGCTATATCCTTGCAAATTGGTATGGGGGCGCACTGCAGCAATTGAGCTCATCATTGCAATTTGCCCCGCTCCGCGTTTCTGAAAACGCGGGATCAATGGTTCAACTGCATTCATCACGCCAATCAAGTTTACATTGATCATCCAACGGGTATCGGCAGGGTCTTCGGGCGTGTTATCTGGGCCCAATCCCGCTGTTACACCCGCATTTGCGATAACCAAATCAACAGGCCCTGCATTATCAAACTGAGTAATTGCAGTCGCCATTCCAGCTTGATCATCGACGCCCAGCGCGGCAATCTCTACTTCGGCACCGGCGTCGCGTAAGGTTTCAGCCAAGGTTTCCAAGGCATCAGCGCGCCGTGCAATCAACAACATCCGCCGTCCGGGGCTTGCATAGGCGGTCGCCAAAGCAGCGCCGATACCTGCCGATGCACCTGTGATGACAATGGACTTTGGCGAAATCATAGCTGTGCCTTTGTTGCTGCTGGGTAGGGTGGCGATGCAGTTATTTTGTCTGCAATCGCCTTCGCCCCCGGTTGAACACCTGACCCGTCAAATGCGCCGTGCACATGAATAGATGATTCCAGGGCTTTCGTGAAAACCTCAACATATTCCGGTGTCGGCGGTGTTGGTCTATTCCAAAATTTATCCACGCCACCCTGATGGGTTAGACAGGGCAGGTCGTAGATCGCCCACCCAAGCGTTTGCACAGGACAGCCCGCCAGTACAGCGGTCAAACCAACAGTCGAATTTACCGTCACTACGCCCGTTGCTTTTGCAATCATCTGATCCAAATTTCCGCCATCAAAATACACAACCCGGTCTGGCACGCCTGCTGCCATTGCCGCCGTCTTGCAGATGCTTTGCCAAGGTGCGTTACCATTGTCCAACGGATGCACCTTAACAACAAACATTGCATCTTTGGGTGCCCGCGCCGCAAATGACCCGATCAAGCGCTCCAATTCCTGCCGCATCGTGCGGCCAGAGCCATAAAACCGGATTTGATAATCTGTTTCCAACTGCAATGGCAGAATAAACAATGGGCCTTTGTGCGCTGCCAGTTTCGCCTCTGCCTTGGCCAACGCTCTAAGTCGTGTTCTGCGCAGTACACCTTTGCGTATCCAGCCCGCATATTCGATCAGCGGGTGATCAACACTATGGCGCTGATAACCGGGGGTCATGAACCAACCGAGCGCCACGTTTGATAGATTCCAAACAACGTCAAGTACCGCATATTCCAAAAAGCTCGACTTAAACTGAACCTGATCCGCTTCGGGGGCTTGCAGTTCTGCAAGCCGCCTAATCGTCGCCCAATCACGGGGGAAACTGCTGTCACCCCCACTGCCACCCGGTTCGACGAGTAACCGATTAGGCCGCAAATACCCATGCTCAATCGACGTTACGCGAACATTAGCCGGCGCAGCGTCAATCGCCGCTCGATGATATGCCCGACCCGACCCAAGGCAAATCAGATCGGTAATACCTTCCGCTTGCATGAACTCGCCAACATACTCGGGCCAATCAGTCAAAGACCCACGATAAATGCGTCCGCCGCCACCCCGCCACATCAACCAATCGCCCGGACACAGGTGAATGCGGCTTACCCGCATACCCTTGGCCCGCAACTCTTTGCCCAATTGCGCCATAAAAAATGATGACGGCCCCTGTAACAACAAGGCATGTCGGTTCCGGTCAGTCAGTGCTATGCCCTCGGTGCTGCGGTAGGCCATCGCGGGTTAACACCCACGACAATCGTTCGTCCACATTGACTTCAAAACTTGGGCGATACGCCTCTGGGTCTTCCATGCTAGCCGCGAAAAAATGCGTTTCACCGGGAAATTTATTAGCGGCATAGGCCATCTGGCTACCACAAGTCCCACAAAACCACCGCCTCACGTCTGGCGCGCTTTCGTAAAGCTGCGGGGCAGCGGCGGTCCATGCCCAGTTTTCATCCCGAACGCCAAAGAAACTGGCAAAGGCCGCAGAATTCGCCCTCCGACAGCTTTCACAATGACAATCACAGGCCCAATCAGGTTTTGCTGTCCACTCAAACCGAACAGCGCCGCACAAGCAACGCCCACAGCCGGTTTCAGGCAAGTTGTTTTCTGGATATTTCACTAACAAACTCCCGTGAAAGGCTTATTACGTCTTAAACCGACTGCGACGCCGAGGCGACCTCTTTTCCCTACATAAGAAATGCGCCATGAACTGACGACCTACAGAGGATTGCACCAATGAAACCTGAAATCCGCAAAATCGTTCGATTCAGCGAAGAAACACACATCGAAGGCGGCAAGGCTGCCGCCCCGCCGCTGCACTTATTTGCCGCTGCCGCAGTAATCAGCAACCCATGGGCTGGCCGAGGGTTTGTTGAGGACCTGGGCCCTGAAATTCGGGCATTTGGCCCCGTTTTGGGTGAATTGCTCACGGACGAAGTTCTGCGCCTTGGCGGTGGTGGCGATGCCATCGAAGGATATGGCAAAGCAGCGGTTGTCGGCGTGAATGGCGAAATTGAGCATGGCTCTGGCCTGATCCACACTCTACGTTTCGGCAATCATTATAGAGAAGCCGTCGGCGCACAGTCTTACCTCAGCTTTACCAACATCCGCTCAGGTGCTGGCGCTGAAATGCAGATTCCGCTGATGCACAAAAACGATGCGGGAATGCGGTCCCACTATCTGACAATTCAGTTCTCTATCGCAGACGCCCCCGGTCCAGATGAGATTATCATTGCCCTTGGCGGATCAGTTGGCGGACGCCCGCATCACCGCATTGGTGATCGGTATCAAGACCTGAAAGACCTTGGTCATGACGTTGATAAACCGGCCGGCTAGTATTTAGTCGAACACACCCATGGCGCGCGCCACGATCATAAAGGCGCGGCCAGTTCGGCTATCTGCAGCTTCCAAAACCATTGGATCATCACCCAGTTCGCCCAGCATTCGTACGATCAGTTTGTCGAACCGACGCAAGAAATGCATTGCCGTATCTCTGAATACCGGGTCATTCCGCAACCTACCCCGCGTAATCGCCAGCGCGACATCGTCATTGATACCACCGATGCTTGAAATCTCCGCCCCACGGGTACCGCTGGCATAGCTGCGCCAATCTGCCAAAGGCGCGATATCTGGTTGAACATCTTCCATGTACAGGCCGTCTTCAGACAGGATTGAAAGCGTGTCCTCAGCGGCCTGTAACAACGCGGCAAAATCATAATCTCCGACCACAGTGCGAAGCGCATCGAACCCTTCGACATCATCGGCATCACGCGGAAACCTAAGCGCGCGCACGACACTATCCCAAGGGATTGAGGTTACGGATGATTCCTCTTCGGAATCAAACGGTAGGGCTGGCTGTTCCCCATCACTCAGCGCCGGCGGCATGGCGGTTTTTTTGCCTGCACGGCGCGCCTTGCTGTCGCGCTCAGACATTTCCTCTACCATACCGCGCGTTTCTGCCAAGGCGCTGGTCAATTGGTCAATCGCGCCGCCCAGCGCCTCACGTTCTTCGGCCATCGTTTTGCGGGCTGCGGTGGTCAACGCTTTGGCCATCTCCTCTGCGCCCGGCATCGAACGAGGCGCAACCGTTACGCGCAAGGCATCAATGGCAGAGGATAATCTGGCTGCTTCGGTTCTGATTTCATCTGACTTACGGGCCAATAGCGCCCCATAAAAGAACAGCGCAGCAGGTAGCGCAGCGGCCAAAATGAACAGAGCGATTTCCAGTGCTGCAGCGGTGCGGGGGGCCAATAACACTGACCCGAACAGCCCGAGAAACCCTACGGCATAGGCAAACACGCACAGTGCCCAGCCGACAGACAGCCCCGCAGCGACACGATAGCCATTCCAGCGCTTTTGTTGCGGTGCAGATGCCCCGCGGTTAAACGGCGAACTCGGCGGCGCATCTGCGGATTTTTCGACCATGCGGCGCATTCCCAATGTGTTTAGGGCCCACTATGCAGAAGGAATTCTATTTAAAAGTGACCGACAAAATTTCGTAACTACGCTTACCACCGGGCGTCACAACATCAACACTGTCGCCCTCGCTTTTGCCGATCATAGCGCGGGCCAGTGGTGATCTAATATTCAATTTGCCCCGAGCAATATCGGCTTCGGTCTCACCTACAACCTGATAGGTTTTCTCTTCGTCGGTGTCTTCGTCCACCAATTCAATCGTAGCACCAAACATGATCGTGCTGCCTGACATCTTTGCAGGGTCGATTACATCGGCGCGGCTGATCAGGCTCTCCAGCTCTTTGATGCGGCCTTCGATAAATGAATGTTTTTCGCGCGCGGCGTGATACTCGGCGTTCTCTGACAGATCGCCGTGCTCACGCGCCTCGGCCACGGCCTTGATGATCGCATGCCGCTGCACTGTTTTCAGGTCTTTTAACTCGTCATTCAAAGCGGCATAGCCGCTGACGGTCACGGGTACTTTGTCGACCATCTGTTTTTCCTATCCGCACAATAAATGCGGGGCGCACCGAACGGGCGAAACCCGCCGATCCGAAACACGCCCCGTTGTCTCAATATTCAGCATATGGGTGGTGCGCCTTAAGTTCAAGACGGGTCAGAGCGTCGCCTTAACCCCTAGGTAACTCTTTGCACGGCATGATCCTTAGCAAATGATGAACAGGTGGGATCACAAGATGAGCAGGAAGCAAGCTTTGATTAATGGATTGGCTGAGGCACCTCTCTTTGGCTCGCTTGCATCTGCTCCCTTGGAACCTGCCCCCTCGACCAAAACACCCACACCGCATTACACCAATCATCGCGCGCGATTACGCGAACGTTTTGACCGGGCCGGCGCCCTCGCGCTAGCAGATTATGAGATGCTAGAACTGGTTCTGTTTCGCGCCATCCCACGCCGGGATGTCAAACCACTGGCCAAACGGTTGTTAAAAGAATTTGGCGATTTCAATCATGCAATATCTGCCCCAACAACCCGGCTTTTGGCTGTTAGTGGTATGGGCGAATCCGCTGCAAGAGAATTCAAAATAGTAGAAGCTGCCGCCGAACGTTTGGCACAGGCCAAAGTCTTAAACCGCCCTGTCCTTTCATCTTGGGCCGCCCTAGTGGACTATTGCAAAACCGTGATGGCACATCGCGAAACCGAACAATTTCGCATTCTGTTTCTGGACCGAAAAAATGTCCTTATCGCGGATGAGCCGCAGGCGCGCGGCACTGTGGACCATGTACCTGTCTATCCGCGAGAGGTCGCCAAACGAACGTTAGAGCTGAACGCCTCTGCCATAATCATGGTTCACAACCATCCGTCCGGCGACCCAACGCCCAGCAAGCAGG
>JBMYPG010000102.1:0-11831 GCA_049600095.1 Pikeienuella sp.
GAACTTCCAGGCCAACTTCGGCACCGCAAACCGAGAAGCCACGACGATTGCAGAACAAATTGCTCCTCGTTTCTCTAACACGATCTTTCTTGCCGCAGTTGCAGCATGCATCGCGGTTCCGATCAGCCTGACAATCGGTATCCTCGCAGCGCTCTATCGCGGTTCGATTTTTGATCGCACGGCGAATGTGTTTACGCTCAGCTCAATCTCCAGCCCTGAGTTCTTTGTGGCTTATATCCTGATCCTGTTTTTGGCGGTGGTGAACCCAATATTCCCCTCGCTCTCTAACATTCACGATGGGCTGACCTTTGGGGAAAGACTGCATAACACGCTCTTGCCAGCTTTGGTGCTAACGCTCGTAGTAACCGCACATATGATGCGGATGACACGCGCCGCGATCATCAACTTGCTCGCTTCACCGTATATCGAAATGGCCCGCCTAAAAGGTATCCCACCTTGGAAAGTCATTGTCCGCCATGCGCTGCCTAACGCTCTTGCGCCAATCATCAACGTGGTTGCCCTGAACCTCGCGTACCTCATCACCGGCGTTGTGGTGGTAGAGGTGGTGTTCGTTTACCCCGGCGTTGGTCAGCTTTTGATCGATGCAGTGAAAATCCGCGACATGCCAACCGTTCAGGCCTGCTGCCTGATCTTTGCTGCCGCATACATTCTTCTCAACTTAACCGCTGACGTGATGTCGATCCTGACAAACCCACGTCTCCGGCATCCGAAATAAGGGGGCCGCGAAATGTCACGTTCATCTCCACTCGTCTCCTTTGGTCTTTACACTGCGTTACCAGTCATCCTTCTCGGGATCGCATCGCAACTGTTCGGCTTTAGCGGCTTTTTCCTCTATGTAGTCGTCCCGCTTCTCATATTGGTTGCTCTCGGTGGGTTACTTCGGTTTGCAGTCGGAAAAGCATTCCCAGGCGCCTTTGGTGCATTGTTTCGCGCAATGCCATTGTCGGCTTCATTCGGCATTTTGGTTATCGCGATCTACATACTTGGTGCCATCTTTGCGCCCGCGATCTCTCCATATGGTGAATTTGAGGTTTTCAAGGAAATCAACCTTCTGCCGGGCGATGACCCTCGGTTCCTACTCGGAACTGACCAAATTGGCCGTGATCTGCTCAGCCGCCTAATTTACGGCGGCCGGAATACGATCTTCATCGCCTTGGTTACGACAATGCTGGCCTTCCTACTCGGCGCAACATTCGGCTTTATGGCGGCTGTGTTCGGCGGCTGGCTGGATCAATTGCTCAGCCGCATCGTCGACGCCATGATGGCGATCCCGCAGCTTATCTTTGCTTTGCTGCTCATCACCATCTTTGGCCAAGACACTTTCATCATGATTGTCGTGATCGCGGTATTGGACAGCACACGCGTGTTCAGGCTGGCTCGTGCAGTCGGCGTGAACATCGTGGTCATGGATTATATCGAGGCTGCAAAACTACGGGGCGAAAGCCTCACATACCTGATCTTCAAGGAAATCCTGCCAAACGCCACGGCACCGCTGCTGGCTGAATTTGGCTTGCGGTTCTGCTTCGTGTTCCTCCTGATCGCATCACTCAGCTTCCTTGGTTTGGGTATCCAGCCACCGTTCGCTGACTGGGGCACCATGGTTCGCTCACTGGCACAGTTCATCAACTTCGCTGGCTTCGGCTACTGGCTAACGGCGACCCTGCCACTGATGCCCGCTGCCGCCATCGCCTTGCTGACCGTCGCCGTCAACTTTGTCGTCGACTGGATGCTACACCGCTATTCAGGTTTAAAGGAGTAATTGAGATGAGCGAACAGGAAATCCTCGTCAAGATCCGAGACCTGAAGATCGAAGGTCGCTCGGGTGAAGATTGGATACAAATCGTCAACGGCGTAAACCTCGACCTGCACAAGGGCGAAGTTCTGGGCCTGATCGGCGAATCCGGTGCCGGCAAGTCCACAATCGGCCTCGCGGCCATGGGCTTTACCCGTGACGGCTGCCGTATCTCCGGCGGTTCGGTGGACTTTGACGGAACCGATCTGGTGTCCGCCTCTGCCGAAACAAAACGTAACCTGCTGGGCAAACGCATCGCCTATGTCGCCCAATCAGCCGCCGCCAGCTTTAACCCCGCGCATCGACTGATTGATCAACATACTGAGGCACCAACCCAACACGGCGTCTGGTCAAAACGGGAAAGCGAAGCAGATGCGATGGACCTCTACCATCGCCTCCGCCTGCCAGACCCGGATAATATCGGCTTCCGCTACCCTCATCAGGTATCGGGTGGTCAGCTACAGCGCGCCATGACGGCAATGGCGATGAGCTGTCGCCCAGACCTCATCATCTTTGATGAGCCAACAACCGCCCTCGACGTGACTACACAGATTGAGGTTTTGGCCGCGATCCGTGACATCGTTGAACAGTTCAACACCGCCGCGATCTACATCACCCACGACCTCGCGGTTGTGGCGCAGATGGCAGACCGGATCAAAGTGTTGTTGAAAGGTGACGAGGTAGAGGAAGCAGACACCCGCACCATGCTTTCAGACCCGCAAAAGGATTACACCAAATCCCTATGGGCAGTACGCAGCTTCCAACGTCCCGAACAACCGCCGGTACCGGCGGATTCCGTTCCTGTGGTTTCCGTAGACGGCATCACCGCCGCCTATGGGCCGGTCAAAGTGCTCCACAATGTCTCCTTCGACATTCACGCGGGCCGCACGGTCGCTGTGGTGGGCGAATCCGGCTCCGGTAAATCCACCGCCGCCCGCTGTATCACCGGTCTGTTGCCCCCATCACAGGGCGTCATCCGGTTTAACGGTCAGGCCCTGCCTGCCAGTTATAAACAGCGTAGCAAGGAACAATTACGTCAGGCCCAGATGATCTATCAAATGGCCGACACCGCCCTTAATCCAAAGCTAAAGATCAAGGACATCATCGGTCGCCCGGTTCAGTTCTACACCGGCCTATCAGGCAGCGCCCTGAAAACACGGGTAGAGGAATTGCTGGACCAGATCGAAATGGACCCAGCAATCTACTACAACCGACTACCGACAGAGCTTTCGGGTGGCCAAAAACAACGCATTGGCATCGCCCGTGCCTTGGCCGCAGAACCGCAGTTCATCATCTGTGATGAGGTCACATCAGCGCTCGACCAATTGGTTGCCGAGGGCATTCTAAAACTTCTCGACAAACTGCAAACCGACCTCAACCTCGCCTATATGTTTATCACCCATGACTTGGCGACGGTTCGCTCCATCGCTGATGATGTGGTGGTGATGAAAGACGGCGTCGTTGTTGAATCGGGGCCAAAGAACGAAATGTTCACCCCTCCTCACCACTCCTACACCGACCTGCTGCTCAGCTCAGTGCCAGAGATGGACCCAGATTGGTTAACTCAACTTCTGGCTCAACGCGGCGTCGATAATGTTGGGGAAGCCGCATCATCTAAAATCTAACCTGTCGCTATCAGTCACAAAATTGTCGCTTTTCGCTACAACATTTGTCCTATAAAAGTGACCATCAATCCATCGCTCTATGCGAACAAAAATAAACACAGGGAGAATACAATGACCGTAACTTTGGACCGCAGAAGCGTCCTTCAGGCTGGTGTCGCCGCAGGCGGCGTCGTTATGGCTGGCCCGTCATTCGGCGGCAGCCACGGCCCAAAACGGGGCGGAACGCTGCGCATGGGTATTGCTGGCGCAAACACATCAGACAGCTTTGATGGCCGCACCCACTCAGACAGCTACATGATCATGCTGGGCCACGGTACGGTGTTTGATTGCCTTACCGAAGTTGGCGCAGACGGCAGCCTAAAAGGCGAGCTGGCTGAAAGCTGGGAAGCGTCATCAGATGCGAAAACCTGGACATTCAACCTGCGCAAGGGTGTCACCTTCCACAACGGCAAAAAATTCAACGCCGATGACGTGATTGAATCGCTCGCACTTCACACAGCCGAAGATGCAAAATCAGCAGCGAAACCAATCGTAGCGTCGATCACTGACATCAAAAAGATGAACGACCACCAGATCGTTATGACGCTTGCCGCTGGCAACGCTGACTTCCCATATCTGCTGTCAGATTATCACATCCTGATCCATCCAGCCGGCCAGATCGAAGAATCAATCGCAAAAGGCATCGGCACCGGTGGCTATAAGGTTGAGTCATTTGAACCTGGCGTTCGCGCCGTTGTCTCAAAATATGACGGCTACTGGTCAAGCGACAAATGCTTCTTCGATTCAATCGAGATGCTGGCGATTAACGACGCAACCGCACGTACCAACGCCCTGATGACCGGTCAGGTCGACGCCATCAACCGCGTTGATTTCAAGACAGAGCGTCTGCTGAAAGCCAACCCAGCCGTTGATATCCTCGAAGTTACAGGCAACCAGCATTACACATTCCCAATGCTGACCAACGCTTCGCCTTACGACAATGCTGAATTGCGTAAAGCGGTTAAATACGCCTTCAACCGACAGGAACTGGTGGACAAAATCCTCCTCGGCCACGGCGCAGTTGGTAACGACCACCCAATCGGCCCAGCAAACCAGTATTTTGCATCTGATCTGCCACAGACAGAGTATGATCCTGAAAGAGCACGCCATCACCTGAAAAAAGCAGGCATGGACAGCTTCAACATGGATCTGTCAGTTTCTGAGGCTGCTTTTGCAGGCGCAACAGACGCTGGTCAGTTGATCCAGAACTCAGCAAAAGATTGCGGCATCAATGTAAACGTCGTGAAAGAGCCTGCTGATGGTTACTGGTCAAACGTTTGGCTGAAAAAACCAATCTGTGCTTGCTACTGGTCAGGCCGTGCGACCGAGGACTGGATGTTCTCAACAGCCTATGAATCTGGCGTTCCGTGGAACGACACTTTCTGGCAGAATGACCGCTTCCAGTCACTGCTTCTCGAAGCACGGGCAGAGCTGGACAGCGACAAGCGTCGCACCATGTACCACGAAATGCAGTCGCTCTGCTCAACAGAAGGCGGCACCGTGGTTCCAATGTACGCAAACTACGTCGACGCCCACTCAACCAAGCTGAAAAACAGCGGCACCATCGGCAACTTGTGGCAGATGGACGGCAGCCGCATCGCAGAACGTTGGTGGTTCGGCTAAGGCCGGGCTAACCGCGGAAACAGAAACGGGCCCTTTTCGGGGCCCGTTTTTTTGTGCCATGTGATGGGCATTAATAAAAAATCAAGAAGATCAACACCCCCAAAGGTTGCATAAGTGCACCTTACAAATTCAAATTCTGTTACTAATTTTATAATACCTCAAGACGGTAAAGATTTTAACAAATAAGTGGAAAATAAAAATGGCTACAGTTACTACCATTTTCGGCGTAATTAAAGGTGATGGAACCATCGTTTCAGGGTCTGGATACTCTGTTACTAATGCATCAACTGGCGTATACGAAGTTGCATTCGACACTGCCTTCCAAAACATTCCGGCGGTTGTAGCGACTCAATGTGGATACGGGAATGGAGAGAATGCTCTCGACAATGTGATAATCCCTAAAATCGCTGCAGCGAATTTTACGGCTATCACTGGGGACAGCTGCGGCAACCACGTTGACCGCGAATTCAGCTTTATCGCTACAGGAATCTGACAATCTGGCGAAGTAACCACACAAACATGCTAAAGTTGTCTATCTGTCACGCCTCAAGTCGGCGTGACAGCACCAAATTTCAATCATTTCACAAAATTCAATACTCAGGATCATCAATCCAAGGCTTATAAACCCGCCGAACACTCGGCCTCTGCACTACCTTATCCGCAATACGTTTCACATTAGGAAACTCATCAACACTCGGGTGCCCTATTGCGCGGCGCAGCCATGTCGTCAGCATGAACAAGTAAATATCAGCAGCGCTAAATTGGCCGCCTAGCACCCACTCTTTATCGCCGATCTGCTGATCAATAACGCCCCACGTCTCACGCAGCCGCCGGTTTCCCCGTGCCTGTGCCGATGCCTCATCCGTCACCGCATCCACAAATCGGTCGGGGTAATAGGTGAGTTGATAGGCATTCTGCACGGAATTGGAAAAATAGACCAAGGTCTGCAAATACAGCGCCCGCGCCGGATCATCCACGGCAGGTGCTAATCCAGCCTCCGGATGACGATCACACAAAAACATGGTGATGGCGGCGCATTCATACATCGCCCCATCATCCCAGATCAGGACGGGTGCCCATCCATTCGGGTTTACCGCCAGCATCTCAGCAGGGCGCGGCTGATCCATCGAAACCGATGTATCCAGCAATTCATAAGGCGCGCCAATCTCCTCCAATAAAACCCGCACGCCCATCGAGGCACTCTTGAGAGCATAATAGAGCTTATACATCGCCGCGCCCCCCCGATCAGCCTCGCGCCAGCACTCGCTGCCGCGCTTCTGCCGCCTCTCGGTCACTGACATGCAGCAAAGATGCAAACTGACGCATCAACGCATCCTCATGCTTGTCCCGCTCACCATCGGCCAGAACAACAGACCACAGGTCCTCCAACAACGCACCACGGTCCTCATGCGCTACCGCATCCTTAACCAAACGGGTAAACTGATGGCTGTCCAACGCGTCCGCTTCCGCTTTCTCTGCTCGGGCCAACAGATCGGCAGCATTGCCATACCGGGCATCCAGCGCTGCCTCTATCGCCGCCTTCTCATCCGCCTCATAGGCACCATCAGACCGCGCCAGCCGCACCATCAACGCCGCCAGCGCTAATGCGGTGTCTTCTCCAGCTTCGCCGCCCTCTGCATTCGTATCGGTAGACGTCGAGAACATCGCCGCCATCTTGCCGAAAAATCCACTCATTCCTGAGACTCCATTTGTACCAAAATTCTATCGGCAATATCGCCCGCCGCCTGCCGCATTTCACCCAACCGAGCCTCCAAAGCCCCGAAATCCTCAGCCGCCCCAGCACGCGCCATCACGGCCTTTAGCCCAGAACCCGAGGTTTCAGGCCGAAACGCTCCAGATACCGCCAGCCGTTCAATCTGCTGCAATCGCGACTGCAACTGATAGGCCTGCATCAGGACCATCCCATCATCCTGAGACAGGCTTTCACGTTTAACGAGCTCCGTAATTGCTTCCGTCGGTCCCAAAGTCCGCCCAACTGCCTCAGCCAACAACCCATGCTGAGCCACAAACTCAATATCCATCAACCCACCATGACCATGTTTCAACGCCCACAGCTCATCTCGTGCATCCTGATGGGTCTTAATCAGCCGCCCGCGCATTTCGGCAATATCGGCCTGCACAACGCCGGCTTCGCGGGGCATCGACAAAACATCCGCAATGATCGCTTCAACCTCGGCCGCCAGGCTGGCATTGCCAGCCACCACTTTTGAACGCGTCAGGGCCATATGCTCCCAGGTCCAAGCCTTTTCATGCTGATAGCTGTCGAAACTTTCCAAACTAACTGCAACTGGCCCCTGCCCGCCCGATGGCCGCAACCGCATATCAACTTCATACAGCGCGCCTTCAGCCGTAAGCGCTGACAGAGCGGAAACCAGCTTTTGCGTCAGCCGAGCGTAATAAAGCGAGATCGTTAGCGGCTTGTCACCTTCCGAACTCGTCGCCCCACCAGCGTCATAAACCATGATCAGGTCCAGATCGGAAGAGGCTGTCATCTCTCGGCTGCCCAGCTTGCCCATCCCGATAATCACAGCACCACGCCCCGGTGGCGGGCCATGACGGCGGCCAAAATCAGCCTCCACCCACGGCATCAACGCACTCAGGCAACTTTGCGCAATATCCGAAAATCCGCGCCCGGCCTCTCGCCCGCCGGCAACACCGCGCAAAACCTGCACACCCAACTGAAACCGCTTTTCGCGTGCCCACCGACGGGTCGTGTCCAAGGCGGCCTCATAATCTCCAGCAACCGCCAGATGCGTTTCCAACTCAGCCGTCAGCGCCTCATGCCCTGGCACAGGCGCAAAGAACGAAGCATCCAACACCGCGTCCAGCACCCGCGCATTTCGGCCCAGATATTCAGCCAAACTCGGTGCCGCTGCACAAATTTCAGCAAGCAGGTCCAATAACTGCGGGTTCGCCTCAAACAGTGAAAACAACTGCACCCCAGCCGGTAAGCCAGACAAGAACCGATCAAACTGGATCACTGCATCATCCGGGTCGCCCGCCGATGACAGTTTTTCCAGAATTACAGGCGTCAGTGCCTGAAACTTCCGCCGCGCCCGCTCATCCCGCGTGGCCGCAATCCCGCCCTCAGACCAACGATCCGTCAGCTTTCGCACCATATCTGGGCGCTGAAAGGGCATCTCGTTGACTTCCGGCGCAGCCTCACTCGATTTCCGCCCTCCGCCAGACTTTTGGAAAAACGTCTCCGCCCGCGCCCGCACATCCGCCAACCGCGCTGCAACTTCGTTCTCCATAGCCTGACGGTCAGACCAACCGCCAAGCGCCGCCACCTGATCCCGTGCAGCCTCACCAACGGGCATGTCATGTGTTTGCGCATCATCAATCATCTGGAACCGATGCTCCAACCGGCGATGCGCGCAATAGGCATCGGTCAATGCGCGGCAATCATCAGCCTCCATCTGCCCCGCATCGGTCAGCGCCTGCAAGGCATCAACGGTACGTCGCTCGCGCAACGTCGTATTCCGCCCACCCAAAACCAATTGCTGGGTCTGCGCGAAAAACTCAATTTCCCGTATACCACCGGGGCCGAGTTTCAGGTTATAGCCTGGCAAATCACTCAACCCCGCCAGCCCCTTGGCATCACGAATGCGGGCGCGAATATCGTTGATATCTTCCAGCGCTGCAAAATCCAGATGCCGCCGCCAGATAAACGGCCTGATCCTGTCCAGAAACCCCTCGCCCTCATCAATATCACCAACCGCAGCCCGCGCTTTGATCAGCGCAGCGCGCTCCCACGTGCGCCCGATGCTTTCATAATAACGCTCAGCCGCCCCAACAGGCATGCAGATCGGCGTGACAGATGGGTTAGGCCGCAACCGCAGGTCAGTGCGAAAAACATAACCCTCGCCGGTTTGTTCAGTCAGCAGCTTAACAACCCGCCGCGTAACCTGCGTCCACCGCGCTTTCACTTCAAAGGGTTCATCGTCGTCGTATCGTTCTTCATCAAACAGCAGGATCAGATCGATATCGGATGAATAATTTAGCTCTCGCGCGCCACCCTTGCCCATGGCCAGACCAACAAGCCCAGCACTGACCGGGTCCTTTCCCTTTAACGGACCAGACCGTTCCAACGTGAATGACTGTTGAAAAGCATAATCAACCGCATGATCCGCTAGGTCGGACAAGGCACCCGTAACGCGATCCAGCGACCAAACGCCACCCAGATCAGCCAGCGCAATCAACAACGCACCGCGTCGCTTCATCGTCCGCAACGCGCTTTGGGCATCGCGCGTGTCACCACCTTCATACTCTGGCAACAGATTGTGGAAACTTACATCCGGGTCTTCGGTCAAAGCTGCGGTCAGCCATTCAGCCTCCCGCTTAATCAACCCGGACAGGTAAGGACTAGACCCAGCCGCCCCACGCAACAGGTCAGCAACAGGCCCAGTGGCTCCAATGACAGCAACGGCTTCCTCACCGCGTGCAGCGTCATAAACATTCGGCCATTCGGTAATCAAGTTGGCAAAGCTCATGCGTGGCCCCTACCGCCCATTGAACTGAGGTTTACGCTTTTGCAAAAACGCCATAACACCCTCAGCAAAATCATTGGTCTCACCTAATTCGGCCTGCATCTCTGCTTCGCGTTCCAACTGAGTGAAATAATCATTGCTCGTCGCCTCACGCAGCGCCTTGCGAATGCTGGCATAGGCCCGCGTTGGTCCAGTTGCCAACCGCGCAGCTAATTCACCGGCACGCACTAGCAAATCCTCATCTTCAGTGACTTCCCAAATCAGCCCCCATTCCGCCGCCTGCGCCGCTGGAATGGCATCACCAAACATGGCCATGCCCATGGCCCGCGCCAACCCAACCTGACGGGGTAAATGCCACGTACCACCAGCATCAGGCATCAGGCCAATTCTGGAAAACGCCTCCATAAAATACGCCGACCGCGCCGCAATCACGATATCGCAAGCCAACGCCAAATTCGCACCAGCCCCCGCCGCCGGGCCATTCACTGCGCAAATAATCGGAATCGGGCTTTCATAAATTGCCCGCAAGATCGGCTCATATTCCTCACGCAACACCCGTGCCGGGTCCACATCAGCTACAGATTTACCAGCCCCCAAATCCTGACCCGAACAAAACCCACGCCCGGCACCGGTTAACATAATCACCCGAGCCTTCGCGGTAGCCATAGAGATGGCATTCAACAGCTCTCCCCGCATATTCGCGGTCATACCATTCAGGTTTTCGGGCCTGTTTAAAACGATGACAGCAACACCGTCATTCAGGTCATAGGTAATATCTTTAAACAACACATGCGCCTCCGGCAGTTGAACCAAGGCGATAGTAGCCGCCCATCAGCCCGTGCCAAGCGGAAAACAAAGCCGAAAACACCGACTCGTATTTTAAAGGAGGTTTGTAAGTTTGGGGAAAGATGGATCGCGCCAGCGCCACCACTCTGACGCATACCCCTACACAACAACACAACGCCGTCGCGATCCTAATCACACTACTGCAAACAGCGGGCCAACCGCCGTGCTTTACACAAGCATGTATCTAAGGGGCGAAATTGGCAGAAATTCGCCCAAAAAGGGCAATTTTGGGGCTTACACCAAAATTTATTAGAAACCCAACATTTCGCCTGTCCCAAACTGGTTACGCAGAACGTTCCAACGCGGGACAGGCCATTTTTATTAGCGCTGCTTAATCAGAGGTTAACTCAGCCAAACGCCGTTTTTCCTCGTCCGACAGGCCCTTAGCAACAACCGGAGCCGTCTTGCGCCCACGCATAAAGACAAACGAACCAATGCCGCCAATGATCAGCAACGCAGGCCCAGCCAGCCACAACACCAGATTTCCGGCATTAAACTTGGGCCGCAGCAGCACAAACTCACCATAACGATCAACGATATAGTCAATCGTCTGCTCGTTATCATCACCGGCCGAAATCCGCTCCCTCACCAACAGGCGCAGATCACGGGCCAAAGACGCACTGCTGTCATCAATGCTCTCGTTCCGGCAAACAAGGCAACGCAATTCCTTCGAAATCTCACGCGCCCGCGCCTCTTCGGCAGGGTCGCTCAACATTTCTTCGGGCTGCACCGCATAGGCAGTGCCAGCAAAGCAAAGCGCGATCAGGAATAAAACGATACGCATGATCACTACTCCGCTGGCACGGCAGAGGTTGCACGCGCCGCCTTACGTTTTGCCTTGGCAACGGCACCAACCCGATACCGCCGATCCGTCAGGCTCACCAAACCACCCAGCGCCATCACCACAGCACCTAACCAAATCCAGTTGGCAAATGGTTTGATATAGCTGCGTACCGCCCAGGTCGTGCCATTGTCCTGCGTATCACCCAACACCAGATAGATGTCGCGCGTGATACCGCTATCAATGCCAGCCTCAGTCGTTGGCGTCTGCTGAACAGGATAAAACCGTTTTTCAGGGTACAGACGAACTTCCTCTACCCCATCTTTCAGCACTTTAAACTGCCCAATATCAGACTGGTAATTCGGCCCCTGAACACCACGAACACCTTCAAAGATGATCTCGTAACCGCCGATTTCGATAATATCACCCTGTTTGGCGAGGCGAATATCCTCAACTTCCCAGGCTGTCACTGCAGCAACACCAAAGACGGTAAAGCCAAAGCCCATATGGGCCAGCGATTTACCCCAATCAGCACGCGGCAGATTCGAGATTCGGCGCAAGGTTTCTGCTGCACCGGCACGGCCCAGTTTCAC
>JBMYPG010000103.1:0-11824 GCA_049600095.1 Pikeienuella sp.
CGGTGCAGGATGGTGATGTCGGCCAACGGCATAGAGGCGAAGGCGGAGGTGGTGTGCTCCGCCGCTATCCGGCCTGTACTGATGTGGTCGTCCAGCGCGGCCTGGTAATCCTCGCCTGTGTCCGCCCGCAGCGACACGATCAGGCGGCCGCCGGGGCTGGTGACGCGGATGAGTTCGTCGAAACTGCTGGCCGGGGCGTGGCCGGGGGTGAGGGCGCCAATGCAATACGTGTTGGCGAAGGCGCCATTGGCGAAATCAAGCGGTTCGCCCAATGTGGCCGTGCTGAGGCTGGCGTAGATATTCTTAGCCTGCGCCGCTGCCAGCATGCCTTCGGACAGATCAATGCCGGTGATCGGGCCAAAGCCGAGTAGGGCCAGTGGTTCAGCTTGCAGACCGGTGCCGCAACCCGCATCGAGAATTGGCCCTTCGTCCGGGGCGATATGGCGGGCAAACAGCGCCGCCGCCATGGCGGGAATGCGAATGCCGTATTGAAAGATGTCGCGGTCATAATCGTTGGCCCATGCGTCATAGGCGCTGCGTTGTTCATCCGCCGTTTCAGCGGCATAGACGGCGTTCAGGATCGGGCTGCCATGGTCATGTGTCATGTTGCGTTCCAGATGTCGTCGTCGATGCTGGCGCGCTTCATCAGGGGGCCGCCTTTCCAAGTCACCAAGGCCAGCATCGGGCCGGGGGTCATGTCGGTGGCGTGCACCTGATTGGGGGCGTGTACCACGCAATCGCCGGGGCTGACGCGGCGGTCTGGTTTGCCGGGGCTGCGAAACACGGCGTCGCCCGCGAGGATGGCGTAAACCTCTGCCGGTTCATGCCAGTGCTCGTCGTAGATGAGGTTTTCACCCCAGAATCCGATCATGACGCGGCGGTCATGTTCGATGAATGGCCCTTCGGGTGAGATGAGGTTGATATAGCCGTAGTTGTCGAGGAAATGTGGGTCGACGCCATCCTCTGCCTTGTAGCTGCGTATCCAGCATAGATGCGGGGCAAGCTCGGCGATCAGATCGACCAGAGGGCGGAAGATGTCGTTAGTCGATGCTTTGGCGAGGTCGAATTTGTCGATGACGGGCTGATGGACCGGATCGATATGTTTGTAAGACGCGCCGGTGTCGAGGGGCAATCCGGTTAGTTCAGCCAGTTCGGGCAAGTGAGGCAACACTTCAGCGCAGGCATTTAGGAGCCTTCGGTTTGCCGCCTCTGTTTCGTTTGCGCCCATGCCTGCACCCTATTCGTAAACGGCGATTGGGTCGCCAAGAAGGTCCATATTCGGGGTGATTCCAAGGCCGGGCGCGTCTGGCACCGTCACGCCGCCGTCGATAATGGGCGCTTTGAAGGTTGCCGTGGGCGCGTCGATCATTGATCGGGTGTCGAGCGCACAGCGTAGCATCCGGCGTGGCGTTGATTGTGCCATGTGTAGGATGGCGGCAAAGGCGATGGTGGAGCCGGTGGTTTCTTGCACGCTGGCGACCAGCCCCGCCGCATTGGCGATGTCGCGCTGGCGGCGTGTCGGGGTTAGCCCGCCTTGTTTAGAGATTTTGAGGCCCACGCCATCAGCCGCGTCTGTGGCGATTAGCTGAGCGAGATCAGCGTCTGATTGGACCAGCTCATCCAGCATGATCGGGTAGGGGCAACGGGCGCGTAAGGATAACGTTTCGCGCCATGTGGCGCATGGCGCCTCCAGCACGATATCGGTTCCGGCCGGTAGTTTCGCGATCGTGCGCAGCGCGTGTTCCGGCGTCAGGCCACCGTTCGCGTCGGCCTGAAACCATTCGCCCGGTTGGCGGTCGGCAAGGCAGGCGGCGATGCGTTCGGCATCAAGCGCCGGGCCGCCTTCGGCTTCGGTCGCGCCGATTTTCACCGAATGGCCCTTGAAGCCCCGCGCACGGTGGGCGGCGACATTGGCGCGCATCGCCTCTGGTGTATCTGAGCCGATGGAGGAAATAACCGGTATAGGACCGGATATGCGCCCGCCAAGCAGGTCGCAGACTGGCATATTCACCGATTTGCCGAACAAATCCCAACAGGCGTTATCGATGGGTGACTTGGCGTGGTTGTGCCCCACTAACACCGCATCCATTGCGTCATAGGCGCGGGCAGTTTGGCGCGGGTCCATGCCCAGAACCTCGGGCGCGACTTCGGCCAACCCCGCGCGAACGCCGCGCCCATGGGCGGCGATATAGGTGCCGCCAAATGGTGTGCTTTCACCCCATCCATCAAGGCCGTTGTCAGCAATGACGCGGACGAAGGTGCAGTCGAAACTTTCGTATACCCGGCCACCGGACAGGCGATAGGTGCCGCCCGCGTAAGGGAGGTCAGCTTGGTAGATTTCGATGCTGGCGATTTTCATCGGTGATGCCTTATGCCTCGGTTGGATTCGGTATTTTGGGAACAAAGATGTAGGGCGCGGCGCATATCATGAGAGAGCCACGCCAGTTGCTTGTCAGATTGTCACTACTATATTGTCACTACTATGTTGCCGATATGTTGTTTGGCGATGAAAGCTTCTTGGGCAGTGTGGAGTTGTTCCAGTGGGTAGGCTTCGGCCAGCAGCGGCTTGATCTCTCCTCGTTCGATGTATTCCACCAGATTGGCGAACACGCCGGGTGGCACGATGGTGGCACCGGTGAATGTCAGGTCACGAAGGTAGAACGTGCGCATATCCAGCGTCACCATCGGGCCAGCGATTGCGCCGGCGCAGGTATAACGCCCGCCGCGCGCGAGCACGTCAATGACCGTGCCGAACTGATCACCACCCACGACATCAGCGACGACGGTTACAGTGTCTGTGCCGATGGCCTCTTTCAGCGCCGCTTTAAGGTTGGCGGGTGCGCGGGGCAGGATGGCCGTTGGACCGACCTCGCGCACCATATCGTGCTTGGCCTCGGAGGCCATGGCGATGGTTTTGGCACCGCGCCGGTTGGCAAGCTGGATCAAGGCAGAGCCTACGCCGCCTGATGCGCCGGGGATCAGCACCGTGTCGCCCGCGACCACATTGGCGCGGTTCAGCATGTTTTCGGCAGTGATGGAGGACGTGGCGAAGGTCGCCAGTTCTGCATCTGACAGGTTGCTGTCGATTGCGTGGACATTATGGTGGTCAACCTTGGTATATTCGGCAAACCCACCATCCGCCTCGGAGCCGTAATAACCGCATGCGTCGAGGTTCATGGGGTCATCCCAATCGCGCAACCATGTGTCGACCAGCACGCGGCGGCCGATTAGGGCGGGGTCTGCGCCTTCACCGACTGCTACCGCGACACCGCACACATCGGCACCTTGAATGCGGGGAAAGGTCAGCGGCGCCCCGCCCCACGTCGGGTCATCCTCATTGACTTCCTCGTAGGCACCGCCGGTGGTTTCCTCACTAACCGCTTTGGAATACCAGCCAGAACGGGTGTTCACGTCGGTATTATTCAGCCCGCAGGCGCCAACCTTGATCAGCACCTCACCCGGACCGGGCGTTGGCGTGGGCCAGTCAGTGTGGAGTTCGAGCTTGTCGAGGCCGCCGTGGCCCATGAGGACGATGGCGCGCATAGTGGTTGGAGTGGTCATGAGTCTGTCCTTGGGAGTTCGCTTGCCGGGTCATAAGCCGGTTCGCCCAGTACTTTAGCTGCGCGTGGTTCGCCCGCGACAATTACGGTTAGTTCCTGACCGGGCGTTGCGGCGTGGGGTTTCATATAGGCGAAGGCGAGGATTTTGCCGATTGTGTGACCGTAGGCGACGGAGGCTGTGGAGCCGACGACGGTGTCGTCCATGATGACCGCTTCGCCGCCATGGCCATCCTCTACCCCGTCCGGTTCAATTTCCAGATAGGCGCAAATCCAGGGCAGGCTGTCGGCTTCGGCGCTGGCGCGGGTGGCTTCGACGCCCAGATATTCCTTGTCGAGTTTGACAAAGCGCATCACGTCGGCTTCTGGTAATGTCACTTCGTTGGTCAACTCGCCCGCGCCTTTGAAGCCCTTTTCCATGCGGAGGGCGTTCATGGCGAAGGAGCCGTAGTTGGCGAGGCCCAATGGTTCGCCCGCTGCCCAGATGGCGTCATAGGCGGCCTTGATCGCGTCGCGTGGGCCGTGGAATTCCCACCCCAGCTCGCCTGAATAAGACATGCGGAAGGCCCATAGCTGGTGGCCTGCAACTTCGATTTGCTGCGCAGTCAGCCAGCGGAAGTTGGCTTTGTCGAGCGGTGCAGGCGTGCATTGGCTGAGGAAGTCGCGTGATTTCGGGCCGTTGAGCGTGATCGCCGCCCAATCGTTGGAGCGGAGGATGACTTCGGCGTCCTCACCCGCCTGATGGGTGGCGAGGTGATCCAGCAGGCGCTGTTCGAAGAAGGCGGCGCAGACGAGATAGTAGCGTTGATCCGCCAGTTTCACCACCGTAAGCTCCAGTTCGATCCGCCCACGGCTGTTCAGCATGTGGGTCAGCGCGATGCCGCCGACCTTTTGCGGCAGGCGGTTGGCGCAGAGACGATCCAGCAAAGCCTCAGCGTCTGGTCCGGCGACTTCGACCTTGGTGAAGGCGGAGATGTCCATGACGCCAGCCGCTGTGCGGACAGCGTGGCATTCGGCACCCACCATGTCATGCACTTCGTTGCGGCGGAATGAATAATGATCACGCTGTTCCACACCATCGCGGGCGAACCAGCGGGGGCGTTCGTGGCCAAAGACTTCCTCGTAAACTGCGCCTTTGTCTTTCAACGTCTCATATAGAGGCGAAGGTTTCACCGGGCGCCCGGCCAGGCGGTTGAAATGGGGGTAGGGGATTTCGTGGCGCAGGCAATAATCTTCCTTCGCCTTGATTACCTGCCATTCTTTGGTGGCGTATTCGCCAAACCTGCGCGGGTCATAGTCGCGCATGGAAATATCGGCGGCACCATGGACCATCCAGCGGGCCAGCTCTCGTGTCAGGCCGGGGCCCCAGCCGATGCCGATCTGGGTGCCGCAGCAGCACCAGTAATTGCGCACGCCCGGCGCGGGGCCGATCAGCGGGTTGCCGTCTGGCGGGTGGCTGATGGCGCCGTGGACCTCTCGCGTAATGCCCAGTTCGCTGAAGATCGGCATCCGGCCCATGGCGTTTTCCAGCCATGGCATTACTCGGTCATAGTCGGCCGCGAACAGCTCATTTTCCGCTTCCCACGGACAGTGATCCTCCCACACTGTATTAGGGTTTTCTTTTTCGTAAATCCCGATCAGCCCGCGTTTCTGCTCCATGCGGATATAGCCGGAAACAAGTCGATCATCGCGGATCACCGGCAGTTCGACCTCCAGATCCTGAAATTCCGGCACGTTTTCGGTGACGAAATAATGATGAGTCATGGAGGTCATGGGGAGCTGCAGCCCGGACCATTCGCCCATCTGGCGGGCGTAAGTGCCGCCTGCGTTGACGACGTGTTCGCAGGTGATGGTTCCCCGCTCCGTTTCTACCACCCATTCACCCGAAGCGTTCTGCGTGATGTTGGTGGCGCGGCAGCGGCGGATGATTTTCGCGCCTTTTGCGCGGGCGCCCGCGGCCATGGCCATGGTGACGTTGGACGGGTCCACATGGCCGTCATCGGGCGTGTAGAGCGCGCCGAGCACGCCGTCGAGATTATAGAACGGGTGCTTTTCCGCGATTTTGTCCTTGCCGACCAGTTCGATGTTGAAGCCCAGCGAGCGCCCGACGGAGAGGGTGTGGCGCAGCCAGTCCATCTCATCCTCTTCGTAAGCCAGCCGGAACGACCCGCAGCCGTGCCAAGTGACGGCCTGACCGGTTTCGGCCTCCAGTGCGCCTGAATAGAGCCCGATATTGTAGTCGACGCATTTGCCTAAAGAGAATGAGGAAGTGGAATGCGTGATCTGCCCAGCGGCGTGCCAGGTGGAGCCGGAGGTCAGTTCCGCCTTTTCCAGCAGCACGACATCGGTCCAGCCTTCGTGGGCCAGATGATAGGCAAGGCCACAGCCCATGACGCCGCCGCCGATGATGACGACGCGGGCGGAGGTGGGGAATGTATCAGTCGACATGAGGCGGTGCCTTTTGCATGGTTGGGCGAATTGGACAGCAGTTATTGTGCTAGACAGCGCTATAGTATGTTTGTACCATCGTCAAACATTTTTGATACAGGTGTCACATGTCGCCGGATGGTGTTTACGGGAAAGAGGAGTGGGGGAGTGACCCGGCGGCGGCGATGGCCGAGGCGCTGCGCCGGATTGATCATGTCTGTGAGACCGGTGAGACGTGGCTGTATCTGTCGGATTTGTTTGCGCTGGAGGCGTTGCCGCCGGAACTGGAGCGGTGCAGTCATATTGAGCGGTTGGATGTGGGTGAGGCCGAGGGGCCAGACAGTCTGTATTATAGCCCGTTTTTTCAAAGTTACTTGACTGGTTGGGCCCATCTTGCCGCCCTAGAAAATCTTACTTGGTTAAATCTATCACACACGAACGTCGGAGAACTTTCTCCATTGTCTGGCCTTGCAAAGTTAGAAAGTTTCAATTGCATGAATTCGCTGGTTAATGATCTGACACCGCTTTTGTCTCTGCCAAATTTTACAATTGCCGAAAATGCGATGTCACTGTCGTTTGAAAAGACACCTCTCACCAACGATAAAGACTGGGCCAAAATAGCCGAACTAGAAGATAAGACGTTGTGTACACGATGGGCTGTTTCGCTACTGCATGAGTTTCGCGGAGACGAGTTTGATCCATTTGATATTGATCAGCCAGTGAACTCCGAAAGCCAAGCTTTGGATAGTGTCGAGCCAAAAGATTATTTGAACGAGGCTTCTAGCCAGCAGGCTCACGCCGCCGTTGGCGGCGGGTTGGAAGCTGTAGTTCGAGGCTCTCAGGTCGATCTTTCTCAGTATCCCGTTGAGGTGCCAAAACCTGTTGATCTTGACCCAACCCTGCGTGAGCGTCTGGACAGGCAAGCACAGCGCGTCCTATTGACCCAACAGGATATTCAACGGGAACACGCGCTGTTGAGGCAGCAGAACGACCAGCCCAATCTGACGCTTGGGCGGTTGGAGGGGCGTGTTGCCGCTTATCATCAGGCGTTGATTGCAGACGACCCTGTGGTGTCGATTGTCGACCTGCATATGACTGACATGCTGGCCCCGGCCATTGCCGACGATTATCAGCGTGGGCAGTTGGATGCGGGGCTGCTGGCCGCCCTAGACAATCTGGTCGCCCACCATGCAGAAACAGTCGCTGTTATCGACAAAGGGGCAGTGACGGACGCGCCGAAAATTGGCATTGCCGAAACGGCGGTTGACCAACAGCTTGTCGTTCAGGTTGCGGTTAGTCTGAATGGTATTGCAACCTCATCCGAAGGTGTCGCCGTTATTGGACCGAACGCCCAAGCGATGACTGAGGCGGCAAAGGATTCCGCGATTGCCGCCACCACCGAAACGCCAAGTATTTCAGCGGAGCAAACCACCATGCGCGCAGCTTGGTTGCGACGCACTGTCAAGCTTTTGGGCAGTGTTATCGGCGGCCTTCTGACGGGCCTAAAGGCCGCCAAAAATAAAACAACTGACATCGTGAAGGTCGTAACGAACCTTGAAAAGCTGTGGGCGACGATCTCCAAGATGCTGGACTTTTTCTCATGACCCCCGCCGAAACCCTCTCCTCTCTCGCCACTACCATCCCTACCCTCACGCCGGAGCTGCGCAAGGCGGCCTCTTATGTCCTTGAAAACCCCAATGACGTGGGCGTCTCCTCCATCCGTGAAATCGCTGACGCCGCCGGGGTCAAACCCAACACCTTTGTCCGCATGGCGCGCACTGTCGGCTTTGATGGCTACGAAGACTTCCGCGAGCCGTTTCGGGATGAAATTCGGCGTGGTGCCTCTTTCCCCGATCGTGCCCGCTGGCTGCAATCTTTGGCCAAAGAGGGGCGGCTTGGGGGACTTTATGCGGATATGGTGAATGCCGCGCTCCGTAACATCGAAGACACGTTTGGGGGGATTAGTGAGGCTGATCTTTCCGCCGCTGCCGATACGATCTGGTCGGCGCGGCAGGTGTTTACCCTCGGTGTCGGGGTAAACAGCGCCAATGCGCAGAATTTCACTTATCTTGCCACCACCGGCATGGTCGATTTTCATGCTATTCCGCGCATGGGTTCGGTAGCGACTGACGACCTTGCCTTTGCCGATCAGCGCGACGTCGTTATCGCCATCACCTGCAAGCCATACCGGACAGAGGTGATCGAAGCGCTGGCCGTGGCGCGGGAGCAAGGCGTGCAGGTCATTGGTATTTCCGACAGCCCCGCCTCGCCCGTGATTCTGGGCGCGGACCATGGGTTTGTGGTTTCAGCGGAAACGCCGCAGTTTTTCCCCTCATCCGTCAGCACGATTGCTCTCTTAGAGACTCTTTTGTCGTTTGTGATCGCTGGCGCCTCGCCCGAAATCGTTAAACGGGTGGAGAATTTTCACGAACGCCGCCATCGGTTGGGGCTATATCGGGAGGCTAAGGAATGAATGTGCAGACCCCTCTGAAATCGCTGGAAGCGCGGTATTACACCGACCCTGTGGTGTTTCAGGCAGAGCAATCCGGCTTGTTAGCGCGCACATGGCAGTTTGCTTGCCATACCTCGCAAGTCGCCAATGCGGGCGATTATGTGGCGTTTGAGCTGGCTGGCGAAAGCCTGTTCGCTGTGCGTGGTCGCGATGGTGTCGTGCGGGCGTTTTACAATGTCTGCCAGCACCGGGCGCATGAGTTGGTGAAGGGCGAGGGCAACACGCGGGTTATCGTCTGCCCCTATCATGCGTGGACTTATGAACTGACCGGCGGCATGCGCGCGGGGCCAAACACAAAGGCGGTTCCCGGCTTTGATCGTGATTGCATCAAACTAACCGAGGTGAAGGCGGAGGAGTTTTTGGGCTTTGTCTTCGTTAACCTCGACCCTGATGCTGCGCCGATGGAGGACTGGTTCCCCGGCGTGCGGGCTGAGTTGGAGGAGTGGGTGCCGCATTTCGCTGATCTGCGCCCGCTGGAATGGGTGGAGATTGCTGAAAATTGCAATTGGAAGGTTTCGGTCGAGAATTATAGCGAGTGTTATCACTGCTCGCTGAACCACCCGACATTCGCGACCGGTGTGGTGAAGCCTGAGACTTATGATATTCAGCCACAGGGGCATTGTTTGCGGCATACAACGCAGTGCCAAAACCTTGAGGCGATGACCTATGACATCCGGTCTGGCAAAGAGCATTGGGATCAGTATTCAAGCTGGTTCCTGTGGCCGATGTTCAGCTTTCAGGTCTATCCCGGCAACGTGCTGAACACCTATCATTGGCGGGCGATTGACGCCGATCATGTGGTGGTCTGGCGCGGCTGGTACACATTTGATGGCGCTGATGAGGACGCGGTGCGCAAACTGGCCGTGCAGGATCGGGAAACCACGGTGGAGGAGGATATCCACCTGGTTGAAAGCGTGCAGCGGGGTCTGAAATCGCGCGGCTATGTGCCCGGCCCGCTGGTGCTGGACCCGGGCTGTGGCGTGAGTTCAGAGCATTCAATCAAAGCTTTGCAACAGTGGATGAGGGAGGGCGTCGATGGCTGACGGATATGTAAAACCGCCGCAATGGGCTGATCCGAAGAACAAGATTTTTCATCATCAGGTCGGCTTTACCTGTCCGCCGATTGATTTTGACGGGGGGCCATCGGATTTCCTGCGCATGTCGCCTGATACGGTTGGCGTGCATGGGCGGATGCTGCATGTGCCCGGTTATGAGCACCGTCTGGATCAGCGAAAGCGTAATTTTGGCCTTCTGGAGGAATTCGTCGAATGCATGGCCAATAATGGCGTCGATGTTTGCGGTCAGGTCGGGTCGAACTGGGTTCACGCCAGCGGGTTGGGCGTTGATGGTGTGCGGGATTATTGTGCGCGGATCAGCGACAAATACGAAACGCCGTTCCATATGGCAGGCTATGCGATGGTTGAGGCCTTGCGTGAGATGAATGTGGAAAAGGTCGCGCTGAACGCCGTCTATCACTGGCCCGATTGGTGGCAGGGGCAGGTGGCGTTTCTGCGTGAGGCCGGGTTCGATGTAGTTTATGCGGGGAACTTTGTTGATCAGGGTTTCATCGCCAGCCAAGAAGAATGCAACGCACAGATTTGGGTCTTTGACGGCGATCTGGCGGAAAAATCATTCCAGTATGTCGCCGACAAGGCCCCCAATGTTGACGCTTACCTGGCCAATGGCATGTGCAATTTCCGCCGGGCTAGCGATGGCCTGCCGCAACGTTTCGTCTCGCTAGAGGTGGGGTTAGAGGCGATGCTGGGCAAGCCGGTGATCACCCATGATAACGCGCTGTACTGGCGTATGTTTAAAACACTGGGCATCGCGCCCGTGACCGAACAAGGGACGCTGCTGAGCAGCTTGAAGGGGTAGAATATGGACAAGGAATTGTTTGAAAAAGGTCTGGCAAAACGCAAGGGCACGCTGGGCGCTGAATATGTGGAAAAGAATCTGGCGGCTGCCGATGATTTCACCCGCCCCTTTCAGGAAGCAATGACCGAATGGTGCTGGGGTTTTGGGTGGGGCGATGAGACGATTGATGAGAAAACCCGGTCAATGATGAACCTGTCGATGATTGGTGCGCTGGGCAAGATGACAGAGTGGGAAATCCACTGTCGTGGGGCGCTAAACAATGGCGTTTCAAAAGAGGAAATCCGCGCGATTATCCATGTGATTGGGATTTATTGTGGTGTGCCGCAGTCGCTGGAGTGCTTTCGTGTGGCCCGCAGGGTGCTGGAGGAAGCCGGGGAGTTGTGAGCCGGTCTGAGGGCGGTGCCGTTCAGCCCTGCGGGCTGATGGTTTCGCCCTTCGGACGAGAGTATTTGGACGATAAAGAAATCCGTGATGCATTCGCAGGAGAAGCCCTTGCCCCGCATTGAAACAGTGCTGTTGCGCGTTCGCGATCCAGCGGCGCAGCGGCGGTTTTATTGTGATGTTCTGGGGATGCGTTATCTGGGTCGTGGCCTCGTCGGCTATGGCGGTGCAGAGGCCGCCATTCGGTTTTTGCAGGCCGATTTACCCTATGACCCGACCCCGCGTGATCTGTACTGGAAGATTGCCTTGGCTGTGCCGGATATTGAACTGGCCTGTGCACAACTGGCGTCGCGCGGCGTGGTGGTAGGGTCGCCGGAACAGTTTCAGGATGTTGGGTATCTGGCGCATTTTCGCGACCCGGAGGGGTTTGCGATTGAGCTGATTGACCATGCTTTCAAAGGGGAAGGTGGCGAGGTGGCGATTGACCCTGCTCAGCTTGGCGGAGGTGCCCATCTGAACCTGATCACCCTGCGCGCGGCAGAAATTGAGCCGGTCCAGAGTGCTTGTGCTGAATGGGGAATGACGCCGCTGTCAGTGCAGCCCGTTACCGATTACGGGTTCACGCTGTATTTCTTTGGCTTTGCGCCGGAGTCGCCGCCCGCCGCTGATCTTACGGCAGTTGAGAATCGCTGTTGGACCTATCAGCGGGCCTATACTGTGCTGGAGGTGCAGCATGTCGGCGGAGCAGAAGTAGCGGTGCCGATGGAAGGGCGTGCAGGGTATGCTGGGGTTGAGATTACCGGTGCTCGTGGGCCGGAGGTGGGGTTAATGTTGGTTGGTCGCGCGGAAAGCTAATAGCTGCTAAGAGTTTGGTTGTTATGTTCAAATATCTGTTTATTCCCGCCGACTCTCAATTTTCCTTTCCCAAAGGATTAGGCGTATTCAAATGCCTGATCTTGATCGAACGCGAAGTCGACGACGTTTATCGCAACATGGTGAGCAAGCAGATTGTCGAGGCTGGTTGTATTTGGTCACTGTCTTGGGGAATTGATTGCGTGCTGTGGGACGATAG
>JBMYPG010000104.1:0-11343 GCA_049600095.1 Pikeienuella sp.
TATGGCTATGGTTGGCGCTCTATATGATCCTACTGAATTAGGTATTAAAGAAAAAATGGTTGCAGCAAAAGACTTGCTTGACCGTGCTGGCCTTGGTATCACCTTGGTAAAGCATGAAAATGCCGGCGGGTTTATGGCCGAAGGCACTTATCACGCCACGGGTGCGCCGGGTGTCCTGTTTGCCACGATTGGGCCCGGAATTGCCAATGCGGCCAACGTGATTGCCAACGCATGGCAGGATCGGGTGCCCATGATTGTCCTGACAGGCTGTGTCCCGGCGGTGGAAGCGATGACCTATACCCACCAGGTATTCGATCACATTGCCTTTCTGAAACCGGTGACCAAAGCCGCCATTCGTGTTGAAGCTGGTACAGCGGCCGTTGCCATCGACAAGGCATTGAAAATCGCAACATCAGGGCGGCCCGGCCCGGTGGTTCTCGATATTCCGATTGACATACAACGTGAGGCACCGCTTGCCTTTCACAGTGCCTTACACACCGCCGATTCCCCAATGGTGCCGTCTGGCGACGCCCTGAAGACCGCTCAGTCCTGGCTGGCAGAAGCAGAACGCCCCCTGATCATTGCCGGGTTGGATATCATTTCCCAGGGCGCAGGTGATGCGGTTGAAGCCTTTGCGCGAACCTATGGTGCCCCGGTCATATCCGCCTATAAAGCCAAGGGTGTAATACCCGAGGGCGACCCGCTCGCGCTTGGTGGTGCCGGGCTTTCGCCCAAAGCTGACAAGATATTACTGCCTCTCGTGCAGGCATCTGATTGCGTGATTTTGGCAGGCTATGACCCGATCGAAATGCGCATCGGCTGGCGCGACCCCTTTGGTGCTGGTCAGCGGGTGATTGATATCGCGGCTGTAACCAATGATCATTATATGCATCAGGCACCGTTGAATTTTGTCGGTGATGTTGGCGCGACCCTGCGCGCGCTGGCCGCCGGAGTGGCTTCACGTGAAACATGGGCTGGCGGGGAAATTGGCGCAGCGAAATCGGCATTGCGTGAGGCATTTCACGTTGATGAAGCATGGGGACCAGCCGCAATCGTTAATGAGGCCCGCCGCGCTTGCCCTGCTGGTACTGTCGCAACCGCTGATAGTGGCGCCCATCGCATCGTCGCATCCCATGTTTGGGAATGTGATCACCTAGGGGGTTTGCTGCAATCTTCTGCCCTTTGCACCATGGGGTGCGCGGTACCTTTGGCGATGGGGCGGAAACTGGCTGACCCTGATCGACCCGTAATTGCCTTTGTCGGTGACGCGGGGCTTGAAATGTTTCTCGGCGAACTGGCGACCGCGCGCGATCTCAAGCTCGCCCTGCCGGTGGTCGTGTTCATCGATGAACAGCTTGGCCTGATTGAACTCAAACAGCGCGGTTCGCAAATGGCCAACCTTGGCGTGGAATTCCCCGGCACCGATTTCACCGCCGTTGCCAAAGCAATGGGGGGCGAGGGCGTAACCGTACATGATCGCGAGGCCCTCAATACCGCAATCAGAAACGCACATACGCGCGATACATTCACCGTGATTTCAGCCGTGATTGGAAGGAATGCCTACGATGGCCGCATCTAAAACCAAGAGCCGTAAACGCAGTGGCTTTGACTCACGGGGTGTACCGGTTTCCTACGGCAACCCGTCAGCGATTGATGCTTTGGAGGAAGCGATTATCACATCACTTTCGTTCCGGGGCGATGCGATTGCGGTGATTGATGCGGCATTGGCAGACCACCCTGATTTCATCATGGGATGGCTTTTCAAGGCCGGATGGCTGACCCAAGCCATGGAAACGCGCATTTATGGCGAAATGGTTGCCGCCGCCAGAGAAGCAGAAAAGAGGTTGGCAAACGCCAATGACCGCGAACGCGGCCATTATGAAGCGGTCATGGCCTGGATCAACGGCGACTTCTATGGCGCTGTCCAGAAATGGGAGGCAGTCCTCACCGCCTATCCGCTTGATCTGCTTGCGCTTGAACTGGTGCATTTTGCAGATGTGCTACTCGGTGATGTCGTTGGGCAGCGCGATGTGGTTGCCCGTGTCTTTAACCTTTGGGACGAAGGGATGCCGGGATACGAATTTGTACTTGGATTCTATTCATTCGGTCTTGAAGAAAATCGTGACTTTTCCCTCGCCGAAGAAATGGGGCGTCGCGCGCTCGCGATACGGCCTGATAATCCCTATGCCGTTCACGCAGTGGCGCATGTGATGGAAATGCGGGGGCGGCAACAAGGCGGCATTCGGTTCATGGCCGATAATGTTGACCGTTGGGGCACTTCCAATTTTGCAAATCACCTTTGGTGGCATACTTCGCTTTATCACCTTGATTTGGAGCAAACAGATAAGGCGTTTGCAATCTATGATGCGCACCTGTCTTCAGAGGGCAAAGCGGGCGACAAATATGAAGAACTGGATGCCGCAGCGTTGTTGTGGCGTCTGAAACTGGTAGGTGCCGATGTGGGCGACAGGTGGAAACATCTGGCGAACAAATGGGAACCCGCCGCGCAGGACACGCTTTATGCCTTTAACGATGTTCATGCGATGATGGCCTATGTGGCCGACAACCGGGTCGGCGCACAGGGCAAACTGCTGACTGCAAATGAGCGTTATGTAGAGAACGCCTCTGATGCCAATGTCGCGATGACCCGCGAAATCGGCCTTCCGTTCTGCCGCGCTGTGCAGTCATTTCAGGCTGAAGAGTTTGGCGAATGCGTCGATCGGCTTCTCCCGATCCGCTACATGACCCATCGCCTCGGCGGTAGCTTCGCCCAACGCGACATTATCGGCTGGACCTTGCTGGAAGCCGCTTTGCGCGCAAAACGATTTGATCTTGCACTGGGTCTGGCCAATGAACGTGCTGCGCTGAAACCCACCTCTGCGCAGAACTGGCGCGCTGTTGCGCGGGCCTTCCGGGGGCTGGGCGATCGGTCACGTGCGGATCGTGCGGATGCCAAGGCAGCGTCGCTGATCGCTGCCTGAGTCGGGGTCGGCGGAGCGGATTTGCCCGGTATCGGCGTGCGGCTCGCGCGGCATGTTTCCCTGCCGGGGGCGGATATTTCTGAGATAAAGACAGGCGCTAGCTGTCGAGGAAGGCTTCGATCATCCGGGCCGATTCTTCGGGCCGTGTTACCAGAAACAAATGCCCGTTATTCAGCACCTCCAGCTGAGAACCGGGGATCAGGCTGTGCAACAGGCGCGCATTCGCCAACGGGATCAACGGATCATCATCGCCAGCCATGATCAAGGTTGGTTGGCGCAATGACCAAAGCCAGTGTGCGCTCGTCCAGCCAGTCATGCAGAGTAACTGATAGACATATCCCCTTTGCGACTGCGGTTTCATGCCCGCGGCATGCAGGCGAATATGATCACCCCCATCGCGAAAGTCGCCGCCATAAATTTCCGCCGATATAGATTTCATGTAGTTGCGGTCGGAATAGCGGCGCGGGCTGGCCATTTTGCTGAGCACATTCGGCTTTCCCGGAATCATGGTGAAGCCTGCCGACGTAGCCGCAAGAATCAGTTTGCGGCAGAGCTTGGGGTACTGATGCGCGAACTGTTGCGCCATACCGCCCCCCCAGGACACACCTGAGACATCAACCTGCTCGTACCCCAGCACTTCGCATAACTGTTTTACCCAACGGGCAAGGGTTCGCGGGCGATAAGGCAGGTTCGGCAGAGGGGAGCCGCCGACACCCGGCACATCGAAGATAACCGCGCGGCGGTCGGTTAACTGCGCCAGCAGGGGCAGCCCAAGCTCCAGATTGGCACCGATACCGTTGAACATCAGCAAAGGTGGCTTGTCTGTCGGCCCCTCTTTGATCGCGACATTCAGCACCTGATCGCCCACGTCAATCAGTCGAATGTCTATTTGTGCGTCCCTATCATTTGACGTCATCTGTTTAGCCGCAGCCATTTTTCACTCTCCCAACGCCATGTGTTGGAAACACTGAAACCCAGAACGGCGACGGGTGCAGCCAAAACGTGGCGTCACCCTCATTGCGCGGTGATCAGGGTTCGAAAATATATGTGCCCGGTGCCGGGCCTAGCGGCTGGTGCTTTTTGCTGCCGGGGGTTTTTGGAGCAGGAACCTGCTTACCACCATGGGCCTTCAGGTGTTCGGCCCAATCGAGCCACCATGTGCCCTCATGCTTGGTCGCACTTTCAGACCATTTGTCAGCGTTGTCTTTGTCTGCAACACCCTTCACAAACCATGACTTCGGGTTGCCGGGGGGGTTCAGCAAGCTTTGCAAATGACCTGAGTTGGAAAGCACGAACGTCGTATCATCCCCATAAAGCCGCGCCGTTTCATAGACCGCTTTCCACGGCGTGATGTGGTCTGTCGTACCACCGATGACATAGGTGGGGTAATTTACCTGCCTCATGTCGATCTTGTGGCCCCCAATTTCCAGAGTGCCCGGTTTCATAAACGGGTTTGACCAGATCATGTCGATGAAATCGTGGTGCAGCCCCATCGGCAGGCGCGTGGTATCGGCGTTCCAATACAACACATCAAACGCGGGCGGCGCATTGCCGAGCAGGTAGTTGTTAACCCAATAATTCCAGATCAGATCATTCGGGCGCATCCACGCGAACATCTTCGCCATGTCCTGACCATCAAGCACACCTTTCGCGCGGGAGGCTTCCTTGGCCGCATTTGTGGTGGTTGGTGAGACGAGGGCCGCAAAATCACTATCGGTTTTTGCTTCGGTGTTGAGCACACAAACCGCAAGGATTACGGCATTGATCTTGTCGCCTATGCCCTGCGCATTCAACCATCCGAGATAGGCCGAAAGCGTGATACCGCCGGAGCATGACCCCATGATGTTCACGGTGTCAGAACCCGTAATTTCCCGCGCGGCATCACAGGCCTCATCCAAAGCTTCGATATAAGTCTGGAAATCCCAATCCCGCATTTCGGGCGTCGGGTTACGCCAGCTGATGCAATAGGGCTGAATGCCATTGGCAAGCAGAAATTCGATCATGCTTTTACCCGGTGCCATATCCACCGAATAATATTTGTTGATCTGCGGCGGTACCACCAACAGGGGCACCTGGCTGACGGTTTCTGTGGTCGCCGTGTAGTGAATCAGTTCAATCACTTCGTTCTTGAATACCACATTACCTGGTGTAACTGCGAGGTTTTCACCCACTTTGAACTTCGATACATCGACCGAGGCAGGCAGGCCGCCACCCTTTGTCATGTCTTCGATGAAATTCTTCAGCCCGTTCACCGCGCTTTTTCCGCCCGTTTCATAAAGCGTCTTTATCGCGGTTGGATTGGCAAAAAAGTTGTTCGACGGTGCCATCGCATCAACGAAGATCGACGTCACCAGGCGAGCGCGCGCGGCATCACGGTCTGGCAGATCCAGATCCTCAACCGTTTCGGTCACCTTTTCGGCCCATGTCAGGTAAGATTGCATCAAAGCACGCGAAACACCGTTGGTACGCCACGCAGGATCAGCGAAGCGGCGGTCTTTCGGGGCGGGTGCAACATCTGATTTGTTGGTGACGATGTTTCCAAATTCAGCCGCAAAAGACATCCATTGGTTCGCCAACATCTGTGGCTGTGTTGCCATTGCGCGCATGACATTGGCGCCGGCTGCAAACATATCCTGCCCGCGAACGCCCACAATCGGGTTCAGCGCGAGTGTGTTTTCAGACGCGCTTTTGGCAATATCATCGGCGGGTGTGCCTGTTCCTGGCTTCTTGGACGAATTATCTGACATCTAGTGTTTCCTTCTACAGCGCCGGGCTGAATGGGTGTTCCCACAAGGTCATTCTCAGGGTGGGCAAGCCATTGGTGCCAAATCGCCACCAACCACAAATTTCGGGGCAAGATAGCACTTACACCACACCTGCGAAAAGGCAGTTGGCCAAAAGGTTACGTAACGGAGTTCCAAAGTTGACCTTGCCGTCATTTGCATGGTTCTGCGAAATACCAGAACATAACACGCGAATGCGCTGCGTCTTGACCCGAGGAAATACTGAAATGGCGATGAAACAACTTAGCGGAATGGACGCGACCTTTCTCTACATGGAAACGCCCGAAACCCCAATGCACGTCGCTGGTATGACGATGTATGAACTGCCAGAGGGGTTTACTGGTACGTTTCATGCCCATTTCACTGCATTTTTCAAAACCCGTGTTCATTTGATTCCCATTTTCGGCAAGAAACTCGCCAAGGCCGTGTTTCAGATGGATCACCCCGGTTGGGTCGATGCGGGCGAGCTGGACTTTGATTATCACATCAAAGGGGCCGTGCTGCCCAAACCAGGTACGCAAAAACAGCTCGAAGACATGGTTGCGGCCCTTCATTCCGAAGTGCTCGACCGCACGCGGCCGCTTTGGCAGTTTACCGTCATTGAAGGGTTGGAATCGGTTCAGGTGTGCCTGTATTCCAAGATGCACCACGCCGCCATCGACGGTGGGGCGGGGATGGTGATCACCAAGGCGCTCTATGATGTAACGCCCGAACCGCGGGTGGTCGAGCCACCGAAACCCAAAGTGGCAGAGCGCAAACCAACCACCCCGGAACGGGCTATTCTGGGTCTGAATGACATCGTTTCCAACGTCATGCGCCAGCAGCTGAAGCTTATGGAAGGTCTCCCGAAGGCGGCGGGCCAACTGACCGACCTGATCGCGCCCGCCATCACGCAGGGCGTACCCATCCCGCAACTCATCGCGCCAAAAACGCCTTTCAATGGTACAATCGGTGCGGCGCGGTCCTATGTTGCGCGGTCTATTTCGCTGTCGGAGACAAAGGCAATCTGCAAGGCAACGGGTGTAAAGCTCAATGATGTGGTCATGGCCGTCTGTTCAGGGGCTTTGCGATCTTATCTAGACGGCAAGCATCAACTGCCTGATGCCGCCTTGATTGCCTTTGTACCGATCTCCATTCGTGAAGCCGGCAATACCGACCTGAACAACCAGGTCTTTGGTATGAACTGCTCATTGGCGACCAACTATGGCGACCCGCTGAAACGATTGCAGAAGATCAACGCAGAGTCGCGATCCTCCAAAATGGTGGCAGATGGGTCAAAGGGCGTTGCCCCGTCTGATTATACAGTTCTGGGCGCGCCGATGCTGTTGCCGGGGCTGATGCAGCTTTATGGCCAGTCAAAACTGGCTGACGTGCTGCCAAACCCGGTGAATGTAGTAATTTCCAACACCGCCGGGCCGCCTATCCCGCTGTATTGTGCCGGCGCCAAGGTGACCGCGCTTTACCCGGTTTCAATTCCCACTCATGGTGTTGGTCTTAATTTTACGGTGACGAGTTACCTCGACAAGCTCGACTTTGGTCTTACGGCAGATGCCGCATCCGTGCCTGATATCGAATACCTGGGCGAATTGCTGGTTGCATCGTTCGATGAGTTGGTAACGGCGGTTCTCGGCCCGCGCGCAGAACCTGAACCGGTGCCAGCGCCCGCCAAGGAGGCTGAACCGGTAAAAACCAAACAGCCCACGCCTGAACCGATGCCAGAAACCGCAGAGAAGCCTGCCTCAAAGGCCAGGACCAAGGCGCCTGCGAAAACACGCGCAAAAACCGCACCCAAGGCGAGCAAAGCGGCCCCCAAACCAAAGGCCAAAGCCCCGGCGAAGCCGCGTGCGCGAAAACCTGCAACGAAATCAGGTGAAAAATAGAAGATACTCACGTTTACCTTAATCATTCTTACGTAAACGTCAGTAATCAAACTGATGAAACACTGGACGCCAGACTAAAGCGCGAAAATTCGTGTTGGTCTGGCGTTTTTTTATGGGTAAGGTGAAAATCAGGTTCATAACGTCACGTAAGGAGACATTCTATTTACTGGAATACATAGAATGCCTGCGTAAAGCTGATCTCACGGGTTCGGAGACTAACTGCAATATTGCCTGCCGCGTGTGGTGCGGTGCCGAACCGGGGAGGAAACATGATGACCAACGCCGCCGTTCGCCCACCCAGCAAAACGCTGTTGATGATGGAAATGCGTGCAATGCCCGAGTTTTTCGGGTTTTCAATGTCCTGGCCAACCTTGGCAACCATCTCTCCGCGCGGGGATGGTCAGCCGGTGCTTGTCCTGCCCGGATTGATCACCTCCGACCGGTCTACGGTTGCGCTGCGGTCGCTCCTCAATACGCTCGGGTATCCGACCTATGGGTGGGAGCTGGGCCGGAACTATGGGCCGCTCCCCGGTATTGAGGAGGGCATGAAGGAACGTGTTATCTCACTCGCTGAAGAACACGGCCGCAAGATCAGTATTGTAGGATGGAGCCTTGGCGGCATTTATGCGCGGCAACTTGCCAAACTGATGCCAGAACATATTCGCCAGGTCATCACGCTTGGCTCTCCCTTTAACGGCGATCCGCACGCGACAAACGCCTGGCGCGTCTATCAAATGGCCAGCGGCGAAACAGTTGAACATAAAGACGAGCATATGGGCGGGCCGCTCGCCACCACGCCCCCGGTTCCCACAACCGCAATTTACAGCAAAACAGACGGCATATGCGCATGGCAAAACTGTCTGGAAAAAAAGACTGACCACACCGAAAACATTCAAGTCAGAAGCAGCCATTGCGGCCTTGGCCACCACCCAGCTGCGGCCTATGCGATTGCAGACCGCCTTGCCTGTAAAGAGGGACAGTGGCGACCATTTGATCGCTCTGGCGTGTTTGGCTTTATCTATCCGCGCGCGGCCTACGCCGCCTGATCACGCTAATTGCCATTGCCACCCAAAATGCCCCGGAGATGCATCCGGGGCATTTTTCGTTTCCCGGTCTATTTGCCGGGCAACATCGTCAATTACAGGGTCAGTCCTTTTTCAGGCCACCGCTAATTTCAGACAGGCTTTCTTCAACCCGCGTTTTCAGAACGCCAAAGGCCTCTGCCCCGCTGTCACGCACGATGCCGCCCATTTCAGTGGCATTCTTGACCGTCGTCTCAAATGATTTGCGGGCAAACTCTGTCTGGTCGGACATGATCTGCGAAGGGTCCACACCGCCCTGCCCTGCCGATTGAACCATATCTGTGATGTCCGCCAGTGCCTCTTCCAAGGCTTCGCGTTGCTTGTCCATCAAGGCCTGACCACCAGCAGATGCCGTTTGTGCCGCGTCTTGCAGCGCCTGAATATTACGGCGGTGATAATCAAGCACGTCATTAACCTGCGGCCCCGGCAAGTTCAGGTCGCCGCCGAACGATTTGAACATATCCATGAACATGTTGGTTGGGTTCTTGTCAGCCATTTCATCGCCTTTCGCTTTTCGCCATTGTCAAAACCGTGGCCCATCGGGGCGTAATAGGCAAATATATTCCGGGTTTATTCGAAACGGGCAGCGCGTTTCAGAATACAAATTCCATGAAGATATGCAGGATGACCCCGGCGATGCCCCCGATGAACATGCCATTGAAGCGAATGAACTGCAGGTCTTTACCCACATTCGCCTCGATCAGCACGGTAAGCTGTTCAAAATCCCAACTTTTGACCTGTTCCGCGATAAAGGCAGAAATTTTGTGCTTCTGTGTGCTGATAAACGTGCTGAGGGTTGAAACCATGCCGCTGTTGATATCGCGCCGCAGGGTCGGTTCGGCCTCCAGTGAATGGGCCATATCCACAAACAGATCGGTGAGCGTATCGACAATGACAGATGGCTCTGCCCCCGGTTTCGTTCCCACATCAGCATCAACAAAATCAGTCAGGGCCTGCCACATCTGATCTGCAATGCTTGCCAGTTCCGGGCGGTCAAGCACTTGGGTTTTCATCGCCTCGATCTGGGCCGCAAAGGTCTTGGAGCGCTTCAGGCGGCGCACATATTTGCGAAAGAACCCTTCAAACTCGTGGCGAAGCTCATGGTCCTTGTCTGCCTTTACCTCGTTCAACAACGCAGACGCGGTTTTCAGAATCCGCTTCAGGATCGCCTCATCAGCGCGAAAAACGATCAATACCGAGGGCAATTCCTCGCTCACCCGTTTGCGAATGGCCTCGACCGCGTCGTCATTATTCAGGAATTTATGTAGCGCGGTGATGATCTCATCGAGCAGTTTTTGATGCTGGCCCTGTTTGACGATCCCGCCAAGCATCTCTGTCACCATGGGCGAGAGATCTGTTTTCTTGAGCTGCTTTGCCACGCGTTCAGCCGCGAAATCCTTCAACCCCGTTTCATTTATCGCTGACAGGATCTGTGGCGCCAGTCGGGCCAGAAATGCAGCAAGGCCACGTGCGCGGTTGCGATCGGACAGCCACGTCACAATCTCACGCGCAAAATCAACTTCGTTCAGTTTCTGCGCCACCGGGTCAGGTGCCAGAAAATTCTCTTCGATGAATGCACCAAGATTGTCCGCGATACGGTCCTGATTGCTGGGGATAATCGCCGTGTGCGGTATCGGAAGCCCCATCGGATGCCGAAACAGGGCAACCACAGCATACCAATCAGCAAGCCCACCGATCATCGCCGCCTCTGCAAACGCAGCCACAAGCGCCAACGCTGGAATATCTGCCGTATAAGCACGTGCAATCATCAGAACAGCGAAGCAGAGAAACAGCGCAGTGGTCGCAACGATTTTGATACGGCGCAAATCAGCCAGTTTCTTGCGATCCTGCGCGTTAAGCGTCACTGCCATGGCTTACTTGTCTCCGTTTCAGGGATGCGGCGTTTGCCCATCCATCCAACATATGCCCTGATTCGTCAGATAGCTATGCTGCAATGCAGCACAAAGGGGTTTTTCGATTGGGTTGCGCTAGGTAAACCGTTGATATCTGGGCGTCCGGCGGTCACCTAAACCACTGATAAAAATATATATTATTTCGGATCGGAGATATTACGCTTACGTTAACGTAAATAAATGTTGCATCTGCGAAAAGAATATCCATATTAGGCCTATCCCCGGGCCGGGAAAACCAGACGGGGCCCACCAACCATAGCTACTCTTAGGATGGAGACTGACATGACCGCGACTAAAGCATCTGCAAAAGCCACTGAAGCCAAAACCGCTTCCAAAGTCGAAGAAGCTGTTGAAGCTACCAAGAACAACGCGTCCAAAATGACCGACACTGCACGTGAGTACGTACAGCGCACCGCCGCCACGGCGAAAGAGCGCTCTGACGATGCATATGAGGGCGTTACGAAATTCAACTCTGGTCTGGAAAAAGCCATGTCCCGTATGCTCGGCGCATATGTCGGCATCATCGGTGAAGTTGCCGAAGCCACCCACGCAAACGTCAACCACGCGCTCGCAACGGTTGAGAAAACTGCCAAAGCAACGTCACTGACCGAAGCTGCGCAGGTTCAGGTCGACTTCTACCGTGAAGCTTCTGCCGCCAACTACGACCGCGCCCGCACCGCTTTCGAAGCCACGCGCGACGCCGT
>JBMYPG010000105.1:0-11288 GCA_049600095.1 Pikeienuella sp.
TCTTGCACTCACAAAACAGTCACCCGCAATTTTCCGAAGGCATGTCAGAAATCGGCGAATTAAAGTTCTATGAGCGCAATGAAAACCACTTCCTCGGCTCCTCAACCCGCCGCGTTGGTGAAAATGCGTGGGTGCGTCTGAATGAATTGGTTTTACCCAATTTTACACAGGCTGGGTCAGCCTATGCCGCGGATGGGACCAAGCCGATCTACTTTGGCCGGTCTTGCTTTACCCGTTGGGTGGTGCCGGTGGATGATGAAAACTCCATCGTTTATGCATGGGCAAACTTTGGTGAACGCGGCGATCCGCACGAATATAACACCCAAGAAGGCTGCGAGCTGATTGAACAGGGCGAAGTTTTTGATCGATCGCCAGAAGACAAAAAGCGTTATCCGGCCGATTCCGAAGCTGTTGAAGGCATGGGGCCGATTTCAACGCACAAGGGCGAAAATCTTATGCCAACCGACAGGGGTATCTCCCTCTATCGCCGCCGTGTTCGCAAGCAAATTCGCGATCTTGTTGAGGGTAATCAACCGCCCCAACCCTTGCGCCATGAAGACCTGTCCGTGAGGACTTATGGTCAGGACACTGTCCTCAACTTGCCACCACTCGATGGTCAAAATGACCGCGAGTATCTAAGGAAAATTGGTGAGCAGGTTATGGATTTCCAGTTCGGGGTAGAAGAATTGGGCGACGATGATCGCGATGGCGCGATTATCGACAATCTCAAAACCATTGAAACCAATGGCGTCAGCTAGGCTGAAAAGGGAAAACACCATGAAAGTGCATGTAAAAAACAACCGGTGGGCCCCCGGATCATTCCCAAACACGCCGGAAGGTGAAGAGGTGTTTACGATCACGCAAGAGCGGATCGATACCGTTCTGGCTGATTTTTCCGACCTCAAAGGAAAAGCAGACTACTTCATCGATTGGGATACTGATAATTTTAACAGCTCCATGGCTGATGCCGATGTCCTGCTGACATGGGATTTGCCCATGGACAATCTGGCCGAGATCGCGCCCAACCTGAAATGGATTCATTGTATTGGTGCCGGCGTTGAGCACATGCTGCCAATGGATTGGTTGCCCGATCAGGTCACTTTGACGAACAACAAAGGTGTGCATGCAGCCAAGGCCGGAGAGTTTGGATTAATGGCCGTTCTGATGCTGCACTCCAAAATTCCAGCGCTGGTAACTAATCAGAAAAATGCCATTTATGACTCGCTCTATACCTCCCCCATTGCTGGGAAAACTTTGGTCGTGCTTGGCACTGGCAGCCTCGGTGGCTCGGGCGCCAAAAAGGTGCAACAGCTTGGCGTGCATGTGATTGGCGTCAATCGAAGCGGCAATCCGGTTGATGGCTGTGATGAGGTTGTCACGACTGCGCAGTTGGATGATGTTCTGCCGCGCGCCGATTACATGTTGATCGCCACTCCAGATACACCCGAAACGCGCGGGTTGATGGATCGGCGCAGGCTGGATTTGATGAAGCCCAGCGCCGGGATCATCAATATCGGTCGTGAGGCTGTAATGGATTACGATGCGCTGTGCGACAAACTAGAGGAAGGCAGCCTTGGTGCCGCCATTCTGGACGTCTTTGACCCTGAACCAATTGCACCAGAATCGCGGCTTTGGGGCACCAAAAACCTGATCATCACACCACATGTATCTGCCGATGATGGCGACGCATATGTACCCATGACACTCGGGCTATTCTTTCAAAACATGCGCCTCTTCTTAGATGAGAAACCCTTGCTGAATCCAATTCAGCCTGAACTCGGGTATTGATAAGCAATAAGGGATTCAAGCCACCGTCCCATGCGGTCAGTCACGTCAGGCTTTCGCCATATGAACGCGGAGGTCTGAATGACTCGCTAAGGCGATTGTCTCTTACCAACAGCAACAGGCAAGGATTACTACCTGCCTGACGAGGTTACTTCCTCAACCTGATATTATCCGGGTCATAAACATGATGCGAGTGTCGGGTTGCATTTCGCATCTCTCCAAACGCTTGCACCTGACAGGTGGCACCCATTTCGAGCGTGCCAGCCTTAATATACCCAAGCGCAAGCAGTTTTTCTGTGCGGTAACCCATGGCAACGGACGAAAGGAAGCCGATAACGCGGTCACCTACGATAACTGGGTCGGATGATAGTGGTTCTGGGCCGGGATCGTTGATTTCCAGGCCGATAAACTCCCACTCCCGGGACTGCTCTGCCTGCTGAAGGACGGCTTTGCGGCCTATGAATGGTCCCTTTGACAGGTTGGCGAATTTTGACAGGCCCGCATCGAACAGCGTGTATTCGGTGCCAAAATCTGCGCCCCAACCGTGATAACCCTTTTCCACCCGCATGGCGTTCAAGGCGTAGGAGCCGAAGTTGCAGATGCCGAAATCCTTTCCGGCGCTCCAAACAGCGTGGTAGAGTGCTGGCAGGTTTTTGGATGCGACGTGTAGCTCCCACCCCAGCTCGCCGACATAGCTGACGCGAAGGGCGGTTACAGGTACGCTGGCGATTTCAAGCTCTGTGACGTTCATCCATGGTGCGGTCAAATCAGCGGCTGTTAGGGCCTTCAAAACGGAGCGCGCCTGCGGCCCCATGACCAACAATGCGCCGTCATGGGTGTATCCCTTGGTTAGGGTGACGTCCGCATTGCCTAGCTCGTTCGATATCCAATCGAAATCGCGATCGATGGCTAGCGTCGGGCCGCAGAGCAGAAAGCGGTCCTCTGCCAATCGGGCAATCGTCGCCTCTGACCAGATGCGCCCTTTTGGAGTTAGCATGTAGGACAGGCGTACCCGACCGACTGGGGGTAGCGTGCCGCAAATCAGCCTGTTTATGACATCGGCCGCATCTGGCCCTTCTAAAACAAACTTAGTGAACCCACCGTGGTCCATCACACCAACAGCGTCGCGAACTGTCTCGCATTCGGCCTGAACCGCGTCTTGCCATGGTTCATGGTCGAAGCTGAGCGTGTCTGGAACCTCATCGCGCTTAAACCAAAATGCACGCTCCCACCCGCCGATCTGGCCCATAACAGCGCCTTGATCCTTTAAGTGATCGTAAAGCGGTGTTTGGTTGACAGAGCGACCGGAGGTCATGATCCGGTGCGGATAGGGGATCGCGTATTGTAGGTCGTAATGCTCAGATGCGCGCGCGGCGGCATAGTCTTGTGTGGCCCAATCGCCAAAGCGGCGCGGGTCCCAAGCTGACAGGTCCCACTCGGTTTCGCCGGTGGTCAGCCATTCAGCCATCGCCTTTCCGATTGCGGCTGAATGCGTGATGCCGATTTGCACGCCGGTCGCGTGATAGAAATTGCGAACGCCACCGGCAGGCCCGACCAAAGGCATTGCATCTGGGGCGTAGGGGATTGGCCCGTTTACAAACCGCTGCGCACCAGCCTTTGCCAACAACGGTACATGGATGGCGGCAGATTCAAATACTGCCATCATGCCATCGATGTCATCGGCAAAAAGCTGATGATCAAAATCCTGTGGCACGCCATCCTGCCAGACCGGGCGGCCCTCATGCGCATATGACCCTAACAGCAGGGCATTGCGTTCACGACGAAGGTAGAACCGAATATCGGGATCGCGGATCAGGGGGAAAACACTGGTATTTGCCTCCAGCTCTGGCAGGGCCGTCGTTACCATGTATTGATGTTCCAACGTCACAACCGGCAGTTTTAGGCCAGCCATTGCGGCGATCACCCCGCCGCTGGACCCGGCTGCGTTGATCACTGTACCTGCAACCAAGGTACCGTTTGCTGTTTCAACCTCCCATTCGCCCGTTGAGCGTTGGGCTAGGCCGGTGACGGCTGTGAACCGCCGCACCTCTGCGCCCATCGCACGAGCATGCGTAGCGAGTGCCTGAGTTAGCTGGCTGGGGTCGATGTCGCCCTCATATGGGTCGAGGATGCCGCCCAGAACGGTTTCATCCGCCTTCCAATACGGGTGCATTTGTTCGATTTCAGAGGGGGAAACCATCGAGAGGTCGAACCCTGCCGAACGTGATACGCCACATAAGTGTTGGAAAAGCTGCATCCGTTCCGGCGTATGCGCAGGCCAGATGGCAGAGGTATGCCGATAGGTAATCGGTGTTTCGGGGTCTTTGGCAAGTTCCTTGTAAAGCTGCCATGCATAATTCCCGGCGCGCATGCCCAGCCACGAGTTGGCGTAGGTGGGAATGTTGCCTGCTGCATGCCAGGTCGACCCGGCGGTAAGCTCGTTCTTTTCCAGCAGAACCGTGTCGGTGATCCCGACCTTGGCCAGATGATACAGGATGGCCGCGCCCACGGCACCGCCGCCGATGACGACGACCTGAGCATGCATGCGCATTTAGTGATCCTCTAGCAGCTTGCCATATCCGCGAATGGGATCGTTGATGCCAATCTTGCGCAATGTTTGCCAATAGACAGCGGCATTGCAGGCGACAATCGGCTTGCCGTGGGTTTGCTCCAGTTCTTCGATCAGCGCGACGACCGGCAAGGCAGTTCCAACCTGTAGGATGACGTCACAATCGGATGCTGCGACCTGCGCAAATACTTCGCGAATGTCTGGCAAAGGCGTTTCGCAGATTTCGGGCAAAGTTGGTGCTTCGGTACCCTTGATCGCTACGACGGTGAATCCGGCTGCTTCGGTATTTGCCTTTACCACGGCGTCCACCTCGGCATTAAATGGCGTGACAATGCCCACCCGCGTTGCGCCCAGTGCTTTCAACGCCTCGTAGTCGGCCTGAGACGCCCCCAAAACCGGTATGCCAACCTGCTCAGCAACATCTGCGCAACGAGCTGCGAGTTTATCTGGCCCGCCCGGTCCGGCATCAGTGGTTAGCCCGACTGCAATCGCCGCAGGTTTGCAGTCCATAAGTTTCGCAGCCTCGTCAGAAAAATCATCTGAAAGGTTGTCACCGCCAAGGCGAAAGCGTTGCATTTGGTTGGTCACGCCTTCGGGGCGGAGCAGTTCCAGTTCTGGCTGAACCACCGTGTTCATTGCCGGGGTCATGACACCAATCACGGCGCGGGGGGCTAGGGTATCGGCCAAATTAGGTCTCCTTCAAAAACTGGTTTAGCCCAGTCATGCCACCGATATAGATTGCATCGCCGACAATCCGGTCCATTTCCGACATGACACCCGGGGCACAATTAAAATGACTTTCCCAAATGCCCAGTGTCTGTTGGCTGTTAGTAATCGGAATGAACCGGTGGGTTGAAATATAGTCTGTGACGGGCAGCGGGCTTTCGATGATGTCGTAAGTATAAAAATGCTCCACATCCGAATGCGCCAGGAGGGTTTCACGAAAGTGCGTGCCATCCGGAATTTGCAGGTTTCTTATCGTGCCGGTGGCGGTTGACGCGCCGTTTTCCAGTATCGCCTTACTAACGCCGGGATTCCAATCTGCGACACCATCAAAGGCACGCACGGCGGCCCAGACGCGGTCGATTTGCGCATCGATAATCATGCTGCGATAAACGTGCATAAAGGCTCCTGTCAGTTCTTCAGTCGGATGGGGTAATGGGCGCGGATGCGTGCCTCTGCCTCGGCACTTAGATGGCCAGGTGGAGGGGCGGTCAGGATTTCGGACACACGGGCCTGTGCCCGATCCCAAATTGATTTTTCACCCGCGGCAACCCAGTCATTGATGCTCTGCCGATCCGCAAGCGCGGGGTAAACATAGTCTGATTTCATACGTTTGAGGGTCTCATCTTCTCCAAGATAGTGCCCATCGTTGGTGACCACGCGCTCCACTGCATCCAAATCCAAGGTATCTGGCGAAACTTCGATGCCACGTATTGAGCGGAGGATGGCACCGCACATGTCGTCATCGATGACCATTGCCTCCGGACTCGCGGCCATGATTGACCCCAGCATGCCGACAGAAAGGTTGATCATGTCTGCGCCTGCATGCCCGGCCAGCGCGACGGTATAGCCCTTTTCGTATCCTGCCTGCGCATCCACCAATTTGGAATCTGTCATTCCGGCGGAAACGGTAGAGGGCAGACCGATATGGGCCAAAAGCTGTGCGGCAGCAGCATTGGCAATGGCGGCCTCCCCACCACCACCACTCATCGCGCCGGTTCGAAGGTCAGAGATAAAGGGCATGAGAGCGTAAATACAGGGCGCGCCTTGTTCTATACCATCAACAACCACCAACCCGGCCAAACATTCAGCCAGCCCCTGCGCAAGAGCGCCTGCTAAGGTGACGGGACTGGTCGCACCTGCCTGCCCTGCTGAGCAAATTTGGGGGATCATGCCCCTGTTTACCGCCCGTTCCAGCATCTCAATGCCTTCAGCGGCATAGGTTAGCGGCGGCACAACGTGTACTATCACGGCCATGCAAAAAGGGCGCTGACGAAATGCGCCCTCGCGGCCAAGAGCGATGTCGAAAAGATCGACGATGGGGTCGATGTGGCTTGGGTCACAAAAGCTGATGCCAATGGGTTTGGAGGTTGCCTTCATACAGGCGAAGGCAGAGTTCACATCCAACTCGTAAGGGTCCTCTAAATCTCTCGCCACTACAGGACGCACGCCATAGTGGATGTTGGATGAAGCATCCAAAATCCTCATCAGATCGTATAAATCGTGCAACCGGCTGTCGCGAAAGGCAGAGGTCGCAGCATCCAATATCTGCACCGCTGCCCCGCCAGTACCGATGTGGACCCGCCCGCCGCCAATCTGCAAATCACGGTCAGACGTAAACCCCGGCAACGACACGCGTTTTGGTGCACGCTCTAAGGCTGACCGGATCAGCTCTGCCGGAAAGCACAACCGGCCATCAGCCCTATGCGCCGCGCCCGCTGCCAGTGCCCGATCAGTTTCCGATTTTGGCAGGCCAGCCATGCCGATTGTCGAAAGGATGTCAAAGGCATGGGCGGCGATCATCGATAGGTCCACTTCGGAAAGCGGTCGTAGATTTCCACCGACGTGGAGCGCAGGAACAGCACTCAGATGTGTGCCACCTGTTTGACCATTCCGCTTTCGTACTCGTCGCGCCATGTTCACCCCTTGTTGAGTGCACTAAATCGATAAAAACACGTGTTGGGAACTCAATTAACGACATAACCAGCGAACTACGTAACGCACGACATTGAAAATGTCGTTGCTACAGAGTGCGTATAATGGACGACGTCATACGAGTAGAAAAAGTGCCAATCCACTATCGCCATCTCTGTTTTAGCCATTTCAACGACGTGAGACCGCCGGCGCGGAGTCGGACCGAACTCTCATTTCTGACAGCTCCGAATGAAACATTCAAAATGGGTCAACTTGGGCACGAACAGATAACGATAAGAAATATGCAAAAGGTTCAAAATACGCTCAGTCCTTCCAAGCCTTAATCCGGGCCGCGTCGAGTTAAAAACTCGACGTTCTGGTGACTCTCCTTCGAATTTGAAAAAGGGGGGAGAATAGGGGCGAAAGTATTCGCTATTTATGATGCCTGACGCACCGCCCACAAAAAAGTAAAAAATGGGATTTCTTCTAATTCCTGTCCAACGCATACAAACCTACTTTACCCCTTAGTTAAAGGCAGCCGCCCCGTTCAATACCATCGCCTTTTGGCTGTGACGGCTTCTGAACGACAGGAATAGGGCCGCGAAAGCCCCTTTCCGCGAAACTCTGACTGACAATCTGACCTAAACCGAACAGAGAAGTGGATTTCGAACGGCTCATTGCGCCTTCACAGCTAAGTTTGGTTAGGTTTTGCATCTTTCAATCCTCTTTAGTCGATTTGCGACAACATTGGCCGCTTTGGCGGACCACGTCGGCCCTTACCGCCATCTATGCAAACTTCGCGCCAACTTTATAATCACCTCACACACACCACTTTCTAAATCACGCTTTTGGCATGGCGCTGGATGGCGTAAGAGAATTCGGCAAGGAGCATTCAATGCCGACCGAAACGACGCCCCAGATTCAAAAAACCGCAAGCCCTACAGATAATGTAACCGAAGGCGTCATGTGGATGGTGCTCAGTGGCTTGCTGTTTCTGGCAATGACCGGAACGGTACGCCACCTTGGTAGTAGCTTACCTGCTGCAGAGGCCGGGTTTATCCGTTATGCAATTGGATTGGCACTGGTGTCCCCTGCACTTTTCGGCGCATTACGCCGCCGCATGCCCGCGGCCACTTGGGGGCTATACGGGTTCCGGGGTCTCATGCACGGTGGCGCAGTTATCTTGTGGTTCTACGCAATGGCGCGCATTCCCGTCGCCGAGGTAACAGCACTTGGTTATACTTCACCAATTTTTGTCACCATCGGTGCGGCGTTATTCCTGGGTGAACGCATTCGCACCCGCCGAGTTATGGCAGTGGTGTTTGGCCTAATCGGCGTTCTCATCATTCTGCGCCCCGGTTTTCAGCATATCGGAGAAGGACAATTCGCGCAGGTATTGGCCGCCCCCCTGTTTGCAGTTTCATTCCTAATTGCGAAAAAACTAACAGACACAGCCCGACCAGCGGAAATCGTTGCGATGCTATCGCTCGGTTGCACCTTAGTACTGGCCCCAATGGCTTGGTCTGTTTGGCGAACCCCAACAATTACTGAAGTTTCGTGGCTAACTGTTACAGCGATATGTGCAACCTTAGGTCATCTATGCCTAACCCGCGCCTACCGCGCTGCCCCGATTAGTGTCACCCAACCCGTTAGCTTTCTACAAATTGTCTGGGCCACTGCCCTTGGCTACTTTGTGTTCGGAGAAGCAATCGACATTTGGGTTATTGCAGGCGCAGGTGTCATCATTGCAGCGGCCACCTACATCGCCCGCCGAGAAATGCTGGCTGCAAAGACTAGGCGCTAATCGCTTTACCCCGTGAATGGAATTTTCAGAGCAGCCATCAGCGCTGCACGCACTTCCTGATCCTTAGCTCCATACTCGGCAGCATAGTTAACAAGATGCGAACGGATCAGATTTTCCTTATATCTTGTCCGCATTTGATCTCGAGTGCTGTGAACACGCTGAGGTGTTTCCACATCATCACGCGCGGCATAGTCACCGAGCAACAATGCTGTAATACAACCACTTGAAAACAACGCTTTATGGGCAACCCCGGCCGCATTCAGATAACTAATCGCATTGGCCACACCAGAATAAACGATATGTGTATCGTCAAAACAGATAATGCAACTTTCGTTCATATGTGGGTAGAGGTTCAGGAAATCGTTAAAAGCCGCCTCGTTGGTATGCTCGCCATCAATCAAAGCAAGGTCAAACCTATCGTTACGGGTACGACTGGTGATCCCGGCGCTATCGGTGGTTAGGGTTTCAAGTTTTTCCAGCTTCTGTGGTTCGCAATGCCGTCCAATCGCCCTAACCATGCTTTCCGCGGTGATATGGTGATAATCGGCAATAGGCACCCGTTCGTCTGGCGTAAACTCCGGCCTTAAATCTATGGACAACGCATATTTACAGTCATCGTCCATAACATGAGGGAATAATGACCGCCCCTTATAAGAACCCACCTCAACATAGTTATAGGCACCTCTTTCCGATGCTACTTCCTGCATCCGGATCAGCATCATAACAGCACGCGCACCAAGCTGCCCCGGGATTCGAAAATCATTCTTCGTTAGAACATTGCGCGCAACCATGCGGGGCATCCTTTTACTTAGCTGTATTACAGCTACGGTCGGCAGCTGAATTTCTTCGCCTCTTATGGCGACATAGTGTTACTGAAATGGCGCTTCGTTGAAACTGCGTAATTTTCTACTGTGTAACCGATCATCAGGCAGCTCGCGCAGTGACTCCATCGCACGCACGCCCACCGCCAAATGCTGGTCAACCTGACGGCGGTAAAAATCACTTGCCATCCCTGGCAGCTTTAACTCTCCGTGCATTGGTCGGTCAGACACGATTAACAGCGTTCCATAAGGAACACGAAATCGAAAGCCATTGGCGGCAATTGTCGCACTTTCCATATCCAGCCCAATGGCCCGGGATTGAGAGAACCGGCGCACAGGTTCGGCTTGATCACGCAGCTCCCAATTTCGATTATCAATGCTAGCGACCGTCCCGGTACGCATAACCTGCTTCAAATCGCATCCATCTGAACAGGCAATCTCTCCAACTGCACCTTCCAACGCCTGCTGCACTTCTGCCAAGGGCGGGATCGGCACCCAGACAGGCAGATCAGCATCCAGCACATGATCATCACGGACATATCCATGAGCAAGCACATAGTCGCCCAATCGCTGCGTTCTCCGCAAACCTGCACAATGGCCCAGCATCACCCATGCAGAAGGGCGCAAAACCGCCACATGATCAGTCATCGTTTTGGCATTGGACGGGCCAACACCAATATTCACCAAACTAATGCCGTTACCATCCGGTCGTTTTAAATGATAAGCAGGCATTTGCGGCAGATGAGTGGCATCCCGTGGGCCAATGAATTCAGAATATCCATTCCCCGGATCTTCGATCGCAGCCTCCGCCATCGTGCAAAACCCATCAACATAGAACTGATAGTTTGTGTAGAGCACAAAATTCTGGAAATGTCCTGCGTCGGTTCCCGTGTAATGGGACAGACGATGCAACGAATAATCAACACGAGGGCCGGTGAACAAGGCCAACGGACGCGACTTGGCACCCAGCATATCAAATTCACCATTCACCAATTGATCATCCATCGTGGCAAGATCAGGTGCATCAAACAAACGCGCAAACTCCCGCACTCGCTCTTCGCTAAGCGCCCCTTCGACATGAAGACCATCGGGAAATGCGAAATGGATAGGCAGCGGTGTTTCGCTCAATCCCACAGTGAAAGAGCATCCATGGTTGGCTTTCAACTCGCTCAACTGCACCCGCAGATATTTGTCGAACAAGTCAGGCCGGGTGATCGTTGTTTCATATTCCCCTGTTGCATCGCAAAACCCATAAGTGCGGGCTGGCGGATGCGGCATCGTCGTTTCGATGCTGACAGATAATAATGGGTAATAGGCACGTGGCTTCTCAGCCAACCGTTCGCCTGCTGCAAATTGGCCAAAGGCGGCGCGCAACCGCGCTGTTTCCTGTGTATAAAGGGCTTGTAACGCTTTAACCGCAGCATCAGCGGAGGTAAAACTGGCGTCTTTCATTTAAACGGCTTAATCCTGTTTTCGCTGAACTGCAACGAAGAACAGGATCCGATATGGCCGAGACCGATCACTGGGGCAATCTAATCACATGCGCTGATGGAAACACCGCACAAGCTGTTCGCGATTTCAGCCATGGCCTTGTGACCTTTGACAAAAAGGCCGGGAGAATCGTTAAGGCCGCAAAATCCGACCCCGGCTGCGCCATCGCAAATGCGTATGC
>JBMYPG010000106.1:0-11175 GCA_049600095.1 Pikeienuella sp.
CCAGCGCAGGCACCAACCCCTGCGGATTACGCGCCAAATTCTCCGCCTCCCGATGCTCCCCCTTCAACAGATCAACAACCACAGATTCATACGCGACCCGTTTCAGGTTCAGCGCAATACGAATGCGATAAGCGGCAGAGGACCGCCAATAGTCATAAAGAATGGGAATCGTCATGGAACCTCCTGCATTTCCCCGACATTCGCGTGGGTTCTGAAACTGCGCAACGCTTTTCCGCTAAAATCGAACGTCGCAGGTCGCAATTGGAATAGGGGTACAACCAGCATTGTTGAAATTAGGGGCAACACCAAGAACAATATACCTGATTTGAACACTGGGAGACTTCGAATGAAAGTCGGTTTTATCGGCCTCGGCAATGTCGGCGGCAAACTTTCGGGCAGCCTGCTGCGCAATGGCCATGACGTATGGGTTCGCGACCTCGATCGCGATCTGGCACAAAAATTCGTCGATCAGGGCGCAACATTCGCCGACAGCCCCCGCGCAATGATCGACGCCTGCGATTACGTCATCACCTGCCTGCCCTCACCCGCAGCATCGGCCGCGGTGATGGAGGCTGAAGACGGCATCCTCACAGGCATGGACCCCGGTAAAATCTGGATGGAAATGTCCACCACGGATGAGGCAGAGGTTAAACGGCTCGGCGAAAAAGTCATCGCCGCTGGCGGCGCGCCCGTCGATTGCCCGGTCTCCGGCGGTTGTCACCGCGCCGCAACCGGCAATATCGCGATTTTTGCGGGCTGTGATCGCGAAACTTTCGAACGCATCCTGCCCCTCCTGACCACCATGGGCCGCCGCGTCCTGCATACAGGCGAACTTGGCACTGCCTCCGTTCTAAAGGTTATGACCAACTACCTCGCCACAGCCAACCTGATATCAGTGGCAGAGGCACTGACCGTCAGCAAAGCGGCTGGCATGGACCTGAACGTCGCTTACGAGGCGATGCGCATTTCTTCAGGCAACTCCTTCGTCCATGAAACCGAAGGTCAGGTCATACTCAACGGCTCCCGCGACATCTCCTTCACCATGGACTTGGTGAAGAAGGACATCGGCCTGTTCCAAACCGTCGCCGACCGCGCTGGCGTGCCACTGGAACTGAACCCGAAAATGATAGAGATTTTCGACGACGGCATCGCCAAATACGGCCCACGAGAGCTAAGCCCCAACATCATCCGCCGCCTCGAAGACGCCACCGGCCTCGACATCACCGCCCCGGGTTTCCCGGCAGAAATGACCGATGATGAACCAGAGGAACCCGGCTACGAAGTCGTTCCCAACCGGGGATAGTTCGCATTATCGACCAAAGCATTAGTTGAAAGGGGCGGTGTTACAAAACCCGCCCTTTTTTATTATTGGCTGACCCGACACCAAAATTCCCTCTCAGGTTGTTCCAATTCATGCTATGATTTCGACACTGCTATTGGGGGGGGAGCCAACTGTGTCGGAAAATGAAAATTTGAAGCTACCAACGAGTTTGAAAGTTTATGGATATGTTTCAATCCTCGTCGCGTTGGCGCTTACTATCTTTGGCGCTGTTGCAGCCGCGAAATCGCTAACGATGGACCAGCTAGGCGGCGCAAAACTTGGCACCGTGTTTATGATGCTAATCTTTGTCGCCCTAATTATCGAACGAGCGGTAGAGGTATTCGTAACAAACTCTTATGCTATTGAGGAACTAGATATTACTCGAGCGACGAGATTAAAGCGGCGGGAATTGGAGGCAGAAAACTCAGCCCTTCAAGCCAAGATGGAAATGGTAATTCCCGAAGCCAATGAAGCTGTAAAGGCAGCTCGCATTGAGATGTTGCAAGAGCAGCAAGAACTCGTTTCCACGAAACGTGAAGAGTTGAACAAATTGCTAAATGATAATGCAGATAAACTTGATGGATTTGCCATGCGAAAAGCCGCATTTGCCGCAATGCTTACCACGGCTTTTGGCGCATTTGCAGCACTAGCCGGTGTTCGTACGCTAGAACAATTTGTTGATCCCGGGCAAATAGGGAAATTACCAGTAACCAGTGAGAGCGCCACATCGATGGTTACCGACCCGCTAATTATCGAGGGGACCTGGCAGGCTCTAGTATTTACCGGAACCGATATCTTCCTAACTGCCATGCTGCTCGCTGGCGGTGCTGACGGCATCCACAAAGTTGTAAAAGCCTTCCTTCCGACGAGAAAATCTATGCTTGAGATTAAATAGGTACATTTCGGGAGGTATACATTGTACTTCCCGCACTTAGTCCTGCTTTGCGCATCATTTTAGTTACTCAGTATGCCAACGGCTTCTGGGCGGCCAATTACTCATCTAATTTCCATCTGGCATCGTCAGCAAAAACTTCCAAGCCGTTTGCTCTGGCAGCAGCTTTACGGCAATACAAACCTGTCTAATGGTAGGGAAGTGGAAATCAAAAATGGCGAAGTCAAACACCTATACCGGCATCAACACCACCGCAGTTCATGCAGGTGAGGCACCGGACCCGACCACAGGTGCATCGGCCCCGAACATCGTCATGTCCTCGACCTATGTCTCCGATGGTGTAGCGGGTTTTTCAGCCCATGACCTGAAACCGGGCAGCCCATTCCTCTACAGCCGTTGGTCCAACCCCTCCGTGCGTGTTTTGGAGCAGAAAGTCGCCGCGCTGGAAGGAACCGAAGCCTGCGTCTGCCTCGCTTCCGGCATGGCCGCCGCCAGCGCCATTTTCCTAACCCTGCTCAGCGCCGGTGATCACGTCATTATCTCGGATGTGTCCTACGCAGGCGTAGCCGAACTGGGCCGCGATACCCTGCCCCGCTTTGGTGTAGAGGTCAGCTTTGTCGACATGACGAATACAGATGAAGTTGCCGCCGCACTCCGCCCCAATACAAAGCTGATCCACATCGAAACCCCAGCCAACCCGATCATGCGCCTGACCGACATCGCCGCCATATCAACACTGGCAATACAGGCCGGGGCCAAGCTGAGCTGCGATGCCACCTTCGCCTCACCCATCGGGCAGAAATCAGCAGCGCTCGGCGTTGATTACGTCATGCACTCCCTGACAAAATACGTCGGCGGGCATGGCGATGCGGTCGGCGGAGCGGTCTGTGGCACAGCCACCGATATCGCAGCATTGAACCTGGAGGCTGGCATCCACCAAGGCGGCGTCATGTCCCCGTTCAACGCCTGGCTCATCGCTCGTGGCTGTTCCACCCTGCCCCTACGAATGCGCGCCCATCAGGAGGTCGCCACCGAGGTTGCAACCTGGCTGGAAACCCACCCAAAAGTAACCCGCGTCATGTACCCCGGCCTCCCCAGCCACCCGCAGCACGAGCTTGCCAAACGCCAGATGACCAATTTCTCAGGCATGCTGTCCTTTCAGGTCGGCGACGAGGCAACAGGCCGCCGCATCGCCGAGCGGATGGTTAAAGAATTGCAGGTGATCCACTACGCCGTATCCCTCGGCCATCACCGGTCGCTCCTCTGGTGGATGCCGACCAGCGACATGACCGAAACATCCTTCTCCATCAGCGAATCCTCACTGAAAAACTACCGCGCCTACGCAGGCGACGGCGTATTCCGCATGTCAGTCGGGCTGGAAGACGCCAGCGACCTCATCGCCGATCTGGACCACGTGTTGAGTTGATGAGGCCCACAAGCGGGCCAATTTATATCTCAGCCCTTTCAGGGCTTCGGATTTCGCCTCGCCGGCTGGGCAGGTATTTATGGAACAAAGATGAGTGTAGGGTGGTGTTATGACCAACCTTCCCGCCCCATTCACTGATTGGTTCGCCGCGCGCGGGTGGTCTCCGCATGCCTATCAGTTAGAGCTTATCAGCCGCGCCAAACCCGGCGGCGCTGACCTGCTCATTGCCCCAACCGGCGGCGGTAAAACCCTGTCCGGCTTTTTGCCCTCACTAATCGACTTGGCAGAGGCCCCACTCAAGGGTCTCCATACCCTCTACATTTCCCCCCTCCGCGCCCTTGCTGCCGACATCCGCCGCAACCTGCAAACTCCGGTTGATGAAATGGGGCTGGCAATCCGGGTGGAGGATCGGACCGGCGACACCAAACAATCGGCCCGCAGGAGGCAACGGGTCGACCCGCCTCATATCTTACTGACCACCCCCGAAAGCCTCGCGCTGTTGCTGTCCTATGAGGATGCACCCCGTATATTCGACTCGTTAAAAGCCGTGGTCATCGACGAAGTACACGCCATGGCTGGCGGCAAGCGCGGCGACCAATTGGCCCTCTGCCTCGCTCGCCTCCGCTCCATCGCGCCGGACCATCGCCGCATTGGGTTGTCTGCAACCACCGAAGACCCGGATGCGCTTGCCAATTGGATTGAGCCCGGCAATTGCCAAACCCTCATCGCCCCACCCGGCCCCAAGCCTGACATCAGCATCCTCGAAACCGCAGGCGACCCACCATGGGCAGGCGACAATGGCCGCTATGCAGTGCGCGCGATAATGGACGAAGTTGCCAAGGCCCGCACCACGCTGATTTTCATCAACACCCGCGCATTGGCCGAGTTGTTCTTTCAGGCCCTCTGGGGTGTGAATGACGATGACCTGCCCATCGCCCTTCACCACGGCAGCCTGTCGCGCGAAGCCCGCGAGCGGGTCGAAGGTGCCATGGCCGCAGGCAGCCTCCGTGGCGTCGTTTGCACTTCATCTCTGGACCTCGGCATCGACTGGGGCGCAGTCGATCTCATCATCCAAGTCGGCGCGCCAAAGGGCGTAAAGCGGCTGGTGCAACGCATTGGCCGCGCCAATCATCAATTCGACAAGCCCAGCCGCGCCCTCATCGTACCCGGCAACCGGCTCGAACTCATCGAATGCCGCTGCGCCCTCGCCGCCGTAGACGCTGGAGAGCTAGACGGCGAACCAATGCCCCCCGGCAGGCTCGATGTGCTCTGCCAACATATCCTGCTCACAGCCTGCGCAGGACCGTTCGATGCCGACAACCTCTACACTGAAACCTATCGGTCCGGCCCCTATCAAAACCTCAGCCGAGAAGACTTCGACCGCTGCCTCGATTTCTGCGCTACCGGCGGTTACGCCCTCCGCACCTATGATCGCTGGCGCCGCCTGTTCGAAACGCCAGAGGGGTGGCGATTACGCGACCCACGCGCCTCCCAACGCCTGCGCATGAACATCGGCACAATCGTAGAAACTGAAAAACTAAAGGTCAGCTTCGGAGGTGCGCGCAGCCGGGGCGGCAAAAAACTGGGCGAGGTCGAAGAAAGTTTCGCCGCCCTACTCCGGCCCGGCGATACCTTTTTGATCGGCGGTCAGGTCGTCATGTACAACGCCATCCGAGAACTTACGGTCCGCGTCAGCCCCTCACCGGGCCGAGAGCCAATGATCCCGGTTTTCGCTGGCGGTCGCCTCGCCGTTTCCACCTTCCTCGCCCATCGCATCATCGAGGTACTGAACGATCAAACCCAATGGGCCGACCTGCCCCCATCCGTCGAAGGCTGGCTCCGCCTGCAACAACGCGTTTCCTCCGTCCCCCGCGCGGGCGAGTTGATGATAGAGATTTACCCCCGCGCCGACCGTTGGCACATGACCGCTTACGGTTTCGCTGGCCGCAACGCCCACCACACCCTCGGCCTGATCATCACCAAACGGATGGAGGAAGCAGGCCTCTCCCCCCTCGGCTATGTGTCCAATGACTACGCCCTGATGATCTGGGGCCTAACCAAAGTTGACGACCCCACCCCCCTATTCGACCCGGCGGGCCTGCGCGAAGGGTTGGATACTTGGATGGTGGATTCGATGATGATGAAAAAATCCTTCCGTCAGGCCGCCACCGTCGCAGGGCTGATCGAACGCCGCATGCCCGGCCAAAAACTCACCGGCAGGCAAGCAACCTTCTCATCAGACATCCTCTACGACACGCTCCACAAATACGACCCCGACCACCTGATATTAGACGCCACCCGACGCGAGGCTATGGGCGGTCTTGTTGATTTTGACCGGATCGAAGAAATGCTGTCGCGCAACCAAGGCCGCATCCGCGTGGTAGAGGCCCCAAGCGTCACTCCCCTATCCGCGCCTCTGTTGATGGAAGTCGGCAAAATGCCGGTACGTGGTGCCGCCGAGCAAAAATTGTTTGAGGAAGAGGCCGCTGCCCTTATGACAGAGGCTGGTTTGAGCGAGACGGCAACAGCGACAACATGAATGCACGAACTTGCGGCAACCTACGTTCAAAACAGGCCGCAAAAACCAGACAAATCGCCAAGCCCGCAGCCCCGAACATCACATGCCCTGCCCAACTTTCACGTAATGACGGGAACAATGCGATTAACAACTGCAATGCCGGGTAATGAACCAAATAGATCGAAAAACTAGCCCCGGCCCACCACCGCAAATTCAGCACTCTTAGGTGAGGTTGGGAAACCACCTCTGACAATTCCCCAAGCCCCGAACATAGGCGTGCAACAGCAATCAAATGCATCGCAAACAAAGCGCCCACCAAACCATTCCAAACAAACTCATCTGAAAAACCAAGCGAAGCGGTGAAATCCCACCCAAAGACTACCAGCGTAGCAAGCCCCAATAAGTAGGGTGCTTGATAAAATAGTAAGACTGGATATGCCATTATCGGCAATATCAGCATCAGCCAGATACCGACGCTATTTTGCGCCGACCTTCGTGAAACTCGATATGCCAACACTCCAAAAATCCACGAAGGGGCCAGCAACAGAATATTTGGTCCCAGCGCCACGGCAACGACTATTGCGCCCCATCGCCATGCGCCTTTGGCAAAAACCAAAATGCCGAACAAAAGGTAATAACCGGCCTCATAGCTCAGCGACCAAAATGGCCCGTTGGACCCCAACCGAAATGACGAACCAAACCACTCGGAAGAAAAACTCAAGCCCAGAGTTAGCGATTGCCACAAGGGCGCAGCATGATGCCACCACCCACTGTAAGCATCAGGCGCAACCCAAACCCCAATCGCATCTGCAAGCAGCGTGAAAACAACTGCCGGTGCCGCAACCGAATACAGGCGGGTCAACCGGTCGAACGCAAACCTACGCCCTGATAAATCGGGTTTGTCACTGACATAGGCGATGACAAAACCAGAAATAACAAAAAACAGAACAACGGCATCAGACCCAAGATTCAGATCCCGGATCAGGATATAATCCCCTTGGGTAAAGCGCGGGTAAGCCAAATGAGACACAAACACCGTTAGCGCAGCCACCACCCGCCAAAAGTCGAGATAGAGTGACAAATTGCGGCCAATCATCCTTTGCGCCGCATCATGGCCCGCCAACTATCGCCTATCGGACGAAACAACGCCTGCCGCAAAGTCGCATGAGGTTGTGGCAACATCATGCCATTTTCATCCGACAAACCGTAGGTCAGATTCTCTCGCTGTTTCGCAATATACAGCGTGCCAAACATCCAATCCCAGATCGCGAAAATCTCACCAAAGTTCTTGTTTCGATGCTTTAACTCAATTGAATGATGGGCCTGATGTTGAGCGGGCGAAATCAGTACATGTTCAATAAACCAGCCATAACTGATCCAAATATGACTATGCCGAAAGTTCGCCCCAGCCGCATTGAAAACGAAATACAAAGCATTTGCGCCAACAATCTGAACCGTTTCAACCTTTCCAATGAACAACCCCAACAGCACCCCTTGCGCAAGACCGATCAGCACTGCACCAACAAGCGAGGACAAAAAGTCGTAAATAGGATGCTTACGATACACGGTAAGCGGAGTCATCACCTCAGCGCTGTGGTGCACCTCATGAAATGGCCACAGCACTGAAATCTGGTGATGCAATCGATGCACCCAATAAACCTTGAAATCACTGACCAGCACCAAGGCCAATGTCACCAAAATGGCGGGCCAGCTAGAGGATACATCTTCTTCTCCCCCGCCCCGCAAAACCTCGGATACTGAAACGGCGATACTTGCCGATAACGCCAAACGACCAACAAGTTTGAATGCCGAAAGCAAACGACCGATCAGCAACAGCTTGATATCCATCATGTGGGAGGGGTGAAGGTAAATTTTTCTTGGCGCAACCCATGACAAAAACGTCCCCGGTGCACCCCGGAAACACCATATCAGGATCGCGAGCAAAACCGTGAAGCCGACATAAACAGGTGCCAACCGGCTATGAGGCCCGAACAAGGCGTCCGCAAACGGGGCCAAACTATTAGCGAACATTTCCATGAACAATGGAATACGCCAGATCAGGAAGAACTACCAGAGCGCCAACACCCCCCTCACAAACCTACTTCTGCCATATCTGGGCAATCAAATACGAAGCTTGATTCAAGACTTGCATCGCAGCCTTATTCACGATTTGTTCGCGCCATGAACGAATATGAGTTTCAATTCTGCGGCACCCGCCTGCACGCCCTTCCCGACGGGGCGTTATTCGCCCCTGACGCTGGTTGGCTGGCCGTATCCGATCTCCACCTCGGTAAATCAGACCGCATCGCACGACGAGAAGGCCGCCTGACTCCGCCATATGAAACGATGGAGACTTTGGCCCGGCTGGCCTCAATCATCGACGAACTTCAACCCAATATGGTGATCAGCCTTGGTGACAGTTTCGATGACCAATTGGCGGCAGAGGCATTGCCAGAGGCCGCCTATACCCATCTTTCACGCCTCATGGCCGGGCGGCGTTGGGTCTGGATATTGGGCAACCATGACCCCACGCCGTCTTCGCTGGGCGGTGCCTATCATGCCGAATTACGCTTAGACGCTCTCACCTTTCGCCACATCGCCACAGCAAAACCCTGTGACGAGGGCGAAATCTCTGGCCATTACCACCCCAAATCACGCATCCGAGGGCGAGCCCGCCCGGTTTTCCTCGTCGATAAAAGCAAAATCATTATGCCCGCATTTGGCGTTTATACCGGCGGCATGGATTGCACAGACCCCGTATTCGACAACCTAATGTCAGAGAATGCCTTGGCCCTCTTCACCGGCCCCCGCGTCGTCCCCGCACCGCGCAAGGCGCTCCGGTCTGTCAGATAAGGCCATCAGGCTTCGCGCCGGTTCTTCCACACCTCCCAACCAATCTTCACCCGCGCACCAACTTCGACCAGCGCTCTTGGGGGAATATCCGTTGGGCTACCCAGACTTTCCATATCAGCAATCAGTGGATTATCTTGCCCGCAGGCCATATCAGCCGCCAGTACACCGCCAATTGTACCCTTGGTGACGCCGATACCGTTTTGACACGCCGCCATCCAAACGTTCTCCGCAACCGGCCCAAACTGCGGTGCACCATTCCGCGACATACAGATAAAACCGACCCAAGAGTTTTCAAAGCCCACCTCGGGCAAGCCCGGAAAACGCGCATCGAACAGCACCTTATGCTGCCGCGCAATTCGGGCTGTGGTTTCTGGCGAAAACCGCTGCCCCATCGCCACCCGAATATCCTGCCGGATCAAAATCCGCCGATCATTCGTATAGCGCATGGTAATGCCGCCCATCCCATTGGCGGGCGTTAGCCCCCAGGGCTTTTCAACACCATAGATGTCTTGCTCCGCTTCCGTCAGCGGTCGACTCAAACTCGCTGCCAATGCCAAATGCACGAATTTGTTCTGCGCAAAACCAAACTGATCGCTAAACCCATTGGCTGCCAGGATCATCTTAGGCGCCTGCACCTTACCCTGCGGGGTCGTGACCTCCACGCCATTCGAATAGTCAATCGAAACCACCGGGCTGTTTTCATACAACGTCACATTCTCCGGCAAGCTATCGGCCAAACCACGAACCAAGGCCGCCGGATTCATCAGGACACAACCCGGCGTATAGATGGCGCTATGAAAATGCTTTGTGCCAAGGTTCTGGGTAAGCTTCCCGGCATCAACCCATTCATAAGCCTCGCCCAATGCATCCAACTCTTTTGCAAAGGGCACCAACATTTCCTCTGCACCCTTTTCGGTCACAGCAGCATGATATTTACCATCACGCGACCAATCACAGGATATGTTGTGCTGACGAACCAACCGATCCAATTCAGCAACCGCAGCCCGCGCAAGATTCATGTACCGATGCGCACCATCCAATTGGTCCAAATTGGATGAAGTCGTATGCGGCAAATCAATCGCAAAACCGGAATTGCGGCCAGAGGCATTCTCTCCGCAAACTCCGGCCTCCACCAACACAACGCTCTGCTGCGGGTTAAGCTCAGCCAACCGGCGCGCAGCCCCAACTCCCGCATATCCCGCACCAATGACCAGCCAATCCGCCTTTACATCGGCATCCAATGCAGCTTTCGGTGTGCGTGCTGGTAAAATGGTATTCCACGCATTGGTCTTGTCGTTATCCGGTAGCCGGTTAATTTTCATAACTTACTCTGCTTCCGCCATTGCCCAGTCGGCTGGGTGAATTGCAAAAAACAACAGCGCTTTCTCTGCCTCATAAATCAGGTCAGTGCCCGCTGGTAACCACATTGTATCCAGCGCATGCGCGGTCAGTAAATCATCCCCTATCCGCACCGAAAACGTCCCCTCCAGTACAAGGATAATCTCATCATATTTCACCTGCCACGGGATACAGGCGTTTTCCATCCGAACCAGCCCAGCGCCCAGCTTGCTCCCATCATCAGTACCACACAGCATTGCAGCCTGCGCTTGATCGCCATAAGCAAACCTTGGCTGAAATTCCGCATCTGAATGCTTCATTACGCGAGGGGCAGTTTTTTGCATGTTGTTTCCTTGGGCGCGCAGGGCTGATTGCCCCGCATTTACATAAACCGTCTTCAGTTTCGTATTACGGCCAATAGACATTTTTTCAAACAAATTTGGTGGGATAGCTAAAAACTTAAGACCCTAGACAGGCAAGGCGCTGACGGCCATAATACATTCAAATAACACAATATATGGGTGATACATGCCGGTCCTGACAAACCCGCTTTCGCGGCGCGCTTTTCTCTCCACGCTCAGCGCCCCCGCGCTGCTCTCCACCCCACTCCTGACCTCCCCTGCACTGGCCAAAATCACCGGCCCGGCAGAGGAACAGAACGCAGGCTGGACCCGGTTCAGCCTCGGCGATTTTGAGATTACCATTATCTCTGACGGCAACCTCGTCACCCCCACCACGACCTTCGGGGCCAACGCCGAACCCGGCGCGGTCGAAAGCTTCCTCCTTGATCGCCACTTAGACACCGGGCGCAACTACGCTCACACCAA
>JBMYPG010000107.1:0-11125 GCA_049600095.1 Pikeienuella sp.
TGCTTAACTCTTTACCCAGCCTCTGCCGCTCTTGACGCCTTTTTACGCTCGTGGGGGCAGAGGTATTTTTTGCGCAGGCGTAAACTCTCGGGCGTTACTTCCAATAGCTCGTCATCATTGATATAGGCCATCATTTCCTCGAGGCTCATCACGCGCGGGGGCGTTGGGGTTGACGCTTCGTCAGTACCAGAGGCACGCACGTTGGTCAGCTTCTTACCCTTCAACGGGTTCACGATCAGGTCGCCCGGGCGGGCATTCTCACCAATGATCATGCCCTCATAGATGGCCTCACCAGAACCGATGAACATCTTGCCACGCTCTTCCAGATTGAACAGCGCAAAGGCAACCGATTTGCCTTGCTCCATAGAGATTAGAACACCAGCGCGGCGGCCGGGAATTGTGCCCTTATGCGGTGCCCATGAATGGAAGATACGGGCCATAACGCCGGCACCACGGGTATCGGTTAGAAACTCACCGTGATAGCCGATCAAACCGCGCGAAGGAGCCAAGGCAACAATGCGGGTTTTACCACCACCACCCGGACGCATCGCTTGCAATTCACCCTTACGCAGAGACAGCTTTTCAACAACTGCACCTGCATATTCTTCGTCAACGTCGATGGTAACCTCTTCAATCGGTTCCATACGAACGCCGTCTTCCTCACGGAACAGAACGCGCGGGCGAGAGATTGATAGTTCATAGCCTTCGCGGCGCATGGTTTCGATCAACACTCCCATCTGCAGCTCGCCACGACCAGCAACTTCAAACGCGTCGCCTTCTGGGGTGTCAGTAACCTTCAGTGCAACATTGCCTTCGGCTTCGCGCATCAAACGGTTGCGGATAACACGGCTCTGAACTTTGTCACCATCTTTGCCAGCCAACGGACTGTCGTTGATGCCGAATGTGACCGAGATGGTCGGTGGATCAACCGGTTGCGCATCTAGGGCAATCGCCACATTAGTCGCGCACAAAGTGTCAGCCACAGTCGGCTTCTGCATACCGGCAAGCGCCACAATATCCCCAGCTTCGGCACGATCAATCGCCTGACGTTTCAGACCCCGGAATGCCAGAACTTTAGACACGCGAAACCGCTCAACTTCGTTACTGTCACGGTTCAAGGCTTTGATCGCGTCACCAGCAGCAACTGAACCGGATTCAACCCGGCCAGTCAGGACTCGGCCCAAAAACGGGTCCGCTTCCAATGTAGTTGCCAACATGCGGAATGGTTCATCAGCACGGTCAATCTGCGTCGGCGCGGCAACATGATCCAAAATCATATCGAACATCGGCGTCAGGCTATCGCGTGAACCCTCTAGGCTGTCGTCAGCCCAACCAGAACGGCCAGAGGCATAAAGCACAGGAAAATCGAGCTGCTCATCCGTTGCGTCAAGCGCAACAAACAGATCAAAACATTCGTCCAGTGCGCGATCAGGCTCTGCATCCGGCTTGTCGACCTTATTCAGGCAAACAATCGGCTTCAGGCCCAGCGCTAGCGCTTTTGACGTCACAAATTTCGTCTGAGGCATCGGGCCTTCGGCTGCATCAACCAACAGGACAACACCATCAACCATGCTCAGGATACGTTCAACTTCACCACCGAAATCGGCGTGACCGGGCGTATCAACGATGTTCAGCCGCGTATTCTTCCACTCAACGCTGGTGCATTTTGCAAGAATGGTGATGCCACGCTCGCGCTCCAGATCGTTAGAATCCATTGCCCGTTCGTCCAGCGCCTGATGCGCCGCAACTTCCCCGGACTGTTTCAACATTTCATCAACGAGGGTTGTCTTACCATGATCGACGTGGGCGATGATGGCGATATTTCTGAGGTCCATGACCGGCAGCTCCGCTTGCGTTACCGGCGCGGTCTACACGAAGAGCCAAGGATTGCGAGCGGCGTCTTGGCGCAGGCTAGATAAATCTGCCACATCGTGGCAACTGCGCATCGCTATTCTAACGCTGCATTGCCGGTATTTACCCCATACCCTGCAAACCAGCCTGCTTTGTCAGCCAAAAGGTGAATTTCTTCATACCGAAGCAAATCTGTCGCTAACGGCGCAGAACCAAACCAATCCTGCTGTTTCTGATAAATCATTCAGTTAGCGGAGGCTGCGTTGAAACCATTCGAAAATGTCCGGGTTTTGGACCTCACCCATGTGTTAGCGGGCCCGTTTTGCAGCCATCAATTGGCAATGCTCGGTGCCGACGTCATCAAAGTCGAACCACCCTCTCACCCAGACATGACCCGTAGCGAAGGTGTCGACCCAGTACAAAGCGCCGAACTCTACGGCAGCTATTTTCTCGCGCAAAGCGCCGGAAAACGCGCCATGACACTGGACCTAAAATCAGAAGGCGGACAAGCAATCATGCATCGCCTGCTGCAAAGCGCGGATGTTCTACTCCAAAACTACGCAGGCACAGCATTAGGTGATTTAGGCTTTGGGCCAGAGGCTGCTCACGCAATCAACCCACGCCTCATCTACTGCATGCTCAGCGGCTTTGGGCATTCAGGACCAAAAGCTGACCACCCCGCCTATGACAACGTGATCCAAGCCTACTCAGGCCTGATGGCCGCAAATGGCGACCCTGAAACCGGCCCTCTCCGTGTCGGCCCACCAATGGTAGACTACGGTACCGGCGCACAGGCTGCCATGGCCATTTCCGCCGCTCTGTTCCAACGTACCCAAACCAACAAGGGCCAAGTCATTGACGTTTCGATGTTGGATTCGGCCCTCATGTTGATGAGCGCAATGGTGGTGGACAGCACTATAACCGGCACATCGCCAAAACGGCACGGCAGTGACCATCCCTACTACGCCGGTTACAGAACCTACGAAACCAGCGACGGAACCATCATGCTGGGCGCCTACACAAACGAACAACTCGCGAAATTGTTCGATGCGCTCGGCGAAACCACGCGGGCAGCAGAAGTTCGCGCAACACCACGTGCCGACATTGCTGCAAGTGCCAAAGCGGACGCCGCAATGGTCGCCAACAACCTACTGTCACGCCCCGCAACCGAATGGGAGGACGTGCTAAACAACGCTCATGTACCAGCCGCAAAAATACGGCATTTGACCGAAACACTTGCAGAAGAACAGGTGAAGCTTCGCGGCGGCCTGCAATCCCCCGGCTGGCCAGACAAAGATACAGCACCCGCTCAACTACCCGTCGCCGGTTTTGAGTTTGCTCACGGTGGCCCTTCGATCGACAGGGTACCACCTCAATTTGGAGAACATACCAACGAAGTGCTGTCGGAGATTGGTTACTCCCCAACGGAAATCACCGAATTGCAAAAACAGGGCGTTGTCTAATCACTCCTCTTGCACCACTCCCCCTACTCAGTAAATTGCCGCCAAATCGGCAAAAGAGGGCAAGACGATGAAAGCAATGTTGGTGCATGAATTAGGTGGTGCCCTGCAACTGGACCAGTCACCCCGCCCAGAACCCGGCCCGGGCCAAGCGCTCATCCGCGTTCGCGCCTGTGGCGTCAACTTTGCCGACACCCTGATGGTGCAAGGCAAATATCAGGAAAAACACGACCTCCCCTTTGCCCCCGGCATGGAAATCGCCGGTGTAGTCGAGCAAGTTGGCGAGAGTGTTTCGCTTCCGCTAGGCAGCCGTGTTGCCGCCCTATGCGGCCACGGCGGTTTTGCCGAATACGCCTTGGCCCCGGCCAGCAGTTGCGTACCGATCCCCGATAAAATGCCCGATACAGACGCTGCGGCATTCCTCGTCGCCTATGGCACCAGCCATGTCGCCCTCGATTACCGCGTAAACCTGAAACCTGGCGAAAACTTGCTAGTGCTTGGTGCTGCCGGGGGCGTCGGCCTGACTGCCGTAGAGATTGGCAAACTGATGGGTGCCAACGTCATCGCCTGCGCTCGCGGGCAAAAGAAACTGGAATTCGCCGCTCGCGCAGGCGCAGATCATCTGATCGACAGTTCAGCTGACGATATAAGAGAAAAGGTCAAATCGCTCGGCGGTGCAGATGTCGTTTATGATCCCGTCGGCGGCGATCAGTTCAAAGCCGCAATGCGCGCCTGCAATCCAGAGGCCCGATTGCTGCCCCTCGGCTTTGCCTCCGGCGACGTGCCACAAATCCCTGCAAACATCCTACTGGTCAAAAACCTAACGGTGCACGGCTTTTATTGGGGGGCTTATGCTCACATCAAACCCGCTGTTTTGGCCAACAGCCTAACCCAATTATTCACGTGGTATGTTGAGGGTCGCCTGCAACCACATATCTCGAACATCATCCCCTTAGCAGAAGCAAACGAAGCCCTAAGATTGCTAAAATCGAGGGAAGCAACCGGTAAAGTCGTCATTGAGGTTGAATAAACCGAAACGGCTTAACAACTGTAGCGACCTCTAATAGCAACACCGATAGAACCAACGGAGGTCACTTCGATGTTGAATGCAGTAACAAATTGCAGTCGTTGCAATCACCACCACAACAAGATTTAAAAGTCTCAGTGGATTGTTTTTCAAATGATGGCGCGAAAGCAACATTCGAAGGATCGAATTGCAGTTCATCCCTAATGACAGCAACAACTGCCGGGCGACACTCACTACGGGTTAGTTTTGGCTTATTCGCTTCGGCATGCATGGCTGACTCCATGGGTTTCTGATGACGACCAAAATCACTGCATCTATCGGGCCATTAAACTTTTCCAGAAACCACCCCGCCTTGATCCAGATCAACTGCTAAACAACCACCTGACGGAGACCAAGGCACCTGTTCGCAAAAATTATCTTAAGAAATCACCGACCAAACGCCCACCCGACTTTTCATTCCAGCCCACCCGCGTTAAACCCGCGCCATAGGAGGCGGCGCTCATGTCCATGAATTCTTTCGGTCATCTGTTTCGGGTTACAACCTGGGGCGAAAGTCACGGGCCAGCGCTGGGTGCCACTGTTGATGGCTGCCCGCCGGGCGTGCCGTTACAGGCCGAAATGCTGCAACATTGGCTGGACCGCCGCAAACCCGGCCAGAACAAATATACCACGCAGCGGCGTGAACCGGACGAAGTAGAAATTCTATCCGGCGTGTTTGAAGGCGTCACCACCGGCACCCCTATCCAATTGATGATCCGCAACACCGACCAGCGGTCAAAAGACTACTCCGACATCATGGAAAAATTTCGCCCCGGCCATGCGGATTACACCTACTGGACCAAATACGGCATTCGCGACTATCGCGGCGGCGGGCGATCTTCTGCCCGCGAAACTGCGGCAAGGGTAGCTGCTGGTGGCGTGGCCCGCGAAGTGATCAAGACGCTCTGCCCTGATCTCAACATCAAAGGTGCCATGGTCCAGATGGGTCCACATGGCGTTAACCGTGCGAATTGGGACTGGGATCAGGTAGAACAAAACCCCTTCTGGACCGGCGACCCACAGGCCGCCGTCGATTGGGCAACCTATCTCGACGGCCTCCGCAAATCCGGCTCGTCAGTCGGCGCAGTCGTGGAAGTCGTCGCCAGTGGCGTACCAGCCGGGTTGGGCGCGCCAATCTATGCCAAACTCGACCAAGACATCGCAAGCGCGATGATGTCGATCAACGCTGTAAAAGCGGTCGAAATCGGCGCGGGTATGGGGGCTGCATCGCTGACTGGCGAGGAAAACGCCGACGAAATGCGCATGGGTCCTAATGGGCCAGAATTCACTTCAAACCACGCAGGTGGCGTGCTGGGTGGCATTTCAACCGGCCAAGACGTCGTATCCCGCTTTGCGGTAAAACCAACATCCTCAATCCTGAAACCAAGGGCGACGGTTGATAAGTCAGGCGAGAACGCAGACATCATCACAAAAGGCCGCCACGACCCCTGTGTCGGCATCCGCGCCGTACCAGTAGGCGAAGCAATGATGGCCTGCGTAATTCTCGATCACCTACTACTGCATCGCGGTCAGATCGGCGGCAATCAGGGGCAGATTGGGTAAATCGAGCGTGGCGAAATAAATGGCCACCGCAACGGGCTAGTCAAAAACGTCCAACGAAACACCCCCATAGGGGTCCTCGCCAAAACGGTTTGGCCCGGTGGTTCCGCGCAAACACATGAAAACCAAGAATATGATACTGCCAATCGAAACTAGATTGAGCAGAAACCACCAGCCCGTTTTATTGGAATCGTGTAAACGGCGAACAGAGACTGCGAGCGCAGGCAGGAACGTTCCGATTATCACACCACCCAAAATACCAGAGCCCAACAAGCCGATAAACCCGCCACCAGCTTCGACGAAAGACAAAAAAACGCGCTGACTAAACACAACCAAACTGCTAACGCAAACCACCAATATTCAGCACGAGAAGCACGACCGGAAAAGGTCACATACTTCGATAGGCAAACGCCTACAGCTTGTTTCATGTTCATGGGGTCACCAACAACGCTTGATGCGCCCTATAATGATTAAGAAAACGGAAAAACGCAGAGGCACCTAGTGCCCCTGCAAATTCTCGACCTAACTAAACACGTCTGGTGAGAAAACATCGTAGGGGTTTTCACCATACTGATTAGATCCCTCCTCGCCCTTACGAACAAGGAAAACGATAATTATGATGGTGCCAACTACCGGAATAACACCAATCCAGTACCACCAACCAGATTTTCCAATATCATGAAGCCGTCTGACAAAGACTGAAAGGAACGGCAGAATGCAACCGAGTGCAACGATTGCAACTAAAATTCCTAGCGTTCCAAGAATCCCATCCGCAATGCTTGCAACGAAATAGGCAATCATTACTGCTAGATAAAACCACCAATATTCTGCGCGAGATGCGCGACCTGAAAATGTCACGTATTTTGACATACAGGATTTAACTGCCCCAACCATATTCATAATAACTCGTCCCCTATTTTGTACACGTGAACGGAATTAGAATGCGAGACAGCCGAAATGCAAGTCCCAAAAACGATTGCGATAAAACCAAAGCGCGAATTTTGGCGAACAGATAACACCTGCTAAATATTGGCACTTGTAGTATCTGGTTTACTCAACCGCTTGGGCAGCAACCGCAGCAAGATGTGGCCTAACCTGCTCAGCGGTCATCCCCGGCTGCAAAGCCGGATCATAAAGCATCCGCAGCAATGCTTCATCATGGGTTGTCAGTAAAGCAAACTCTTGATCATCGTTAAAGATTGAGGGCCGCACGTCATCATGGTCATTGCGCAGGCCAAGCGTCTGCGTCAGCTCCTCATTCAAACACATACGGCGTAACAGCGGGCTAAGCTCATCCTTGATGTAAACCTCAGCCTTTTTGATCTCACTGCTATCCACTCCGGCAAAAAACTCTCCAATACAAGGAAAGGCTGATCGCCCAGACCATGCTGTCAACAATGGCCTCGTCTTGGTCTTGCCTTTACGCTTCAGCGCGATTTGCAATGCCCGGCGATGCTCCGCATTCATGAAATAGATGGTGATGTCGGATCGCGCGCCCGTCAGCCGAATGGGCAACCCCGTGGCCGCCTCTAACCGGGGGATTAGCAGCCCCAACTCGGCATAGTCAGCGTCATTCGCCCCCTCAACCCGCAGCAAGATTGGCTTTGTCCAACGTGCCAACCGGACAGAGCGGGACTGTTTGATCACCTGACCATCCGCGCTGCTAAATTCCGTGTTCAATGCAATGCGCTCAAAATTGCGAGCCAACGTTTCTGCATCAAACGGGGCATCCGCAGGCGCAATTTCTGTTCTCAGCTTGTTATGCTCAACCAAATCCTCCTCTGCCGCAGCAAACCCGCCCTGCTCTGTCGGCAGGGTAACAGGCTTCGCCGCACGCGGTGCTGGCGATGCACAGGCTGACAAAAAGGCAATAACGGCTAACGCGCGAAAAAACATGTAAGGCATCCAATGGCTAACAGGCGCAATTATGCCTGTGCAACGCCGATGCACAACTGCTCAATCCATACGAACGTTCACACCTTGCGGAATGTCATAATAGTCGCTTTTATTAGCCACGAATATGTGGCTGCTACACGTCAGGCCCGTGGGCGTATCCAATGTTCCTGCAAAGATTGAGATGTTGTCATCTCCATCCCGGTCCCAAAACAGATTGCCGCCGCATTTATTACAAAATCCGCGCCGCGCCGTGTCCGACGCCCGATACCAGCTTAAAGTCGCGTCCTCTCCCAACCGAAATTGCACCTTTGGCGCACTGGTTGCCGCAACATGATGACCCGATGTTTTGCGACATTGTTCACAATGGCACGCAACAACATCCCTCAAAGGTTCGTCAACTTGGTAAGTCACACCACGACAATGGCATGATCCGGTATATGTCTTAGTCATCGACATCTTTCCTTACGTGGATTCGCTGCAATGATCATTCGACACAAACTTCCTGCACTATTGGCTTTCAGCGCCACTTTGTGGGCAGGAACCGCCGCCGCCTCAAACTGCCCCGAACAAATCGGCACAATCTGCGCAAATGGCGCAGAGGTTACGGTCGAAGAAATGTTAGCGCAGCTAAAAGCAGCCGATGTAACGCTAATCGGCGAACGCCATGACAACCCCGCCCATCATGAATGGCAGGCCCGGATCACCGGCGCACTGGCTCCACTCGGGTTGGTGGTTGAGATGGTCCCAACCGACCGCGAAGACGCCGCCAATACAGCTGTAACGACAGGTGGCGACCTAAAGGCCGCGCTGGACTGGGATGCATCAGGTTGGCCCGACTGGTCAATGTATGAGCCCATTTTCAACGCTGCACCCAACGCCAAAATTGCCGGCGCAGGCGCCCCACGAGATCAACTGCGGGCATCGGTCGGCCAGGGCGCGGCTGACGTTTTGGGCTCGCGGGCTGCAAAACTGGGGTTAGACAAACCTCTGCCCGAGGACGTGATGGCCGATATGGTAGACGAACAAGACCGTGCCCATTGCGGCGCATTGCCAGAGGTGATGCTGCCGGGAATGGTAGAGGCGCAGCGTTATCGCGATGGCCTATTGGCCGAAGGCGCGTTGCGGCTGGCCGAGGAAAGCAAAACCCCAATTGTCATCATCGCAGGTAACGGCCACACCCGAACAGACCGGGGCGCACCCTTTTACCTGAAACAGGCCCTTCCTGATCAAACAATCCTATCAGTCGGCGTGCTCGAAGCAGGCAACAGCCCCGCAGGCGTACCATTTGATTTTGTGATCTGGACAGAAAAACACGACCGAGGCGACCCCTGCGAAGCATTCATTAAATCGCGCCAAAACAGCGATTAATGCTCAATCTTAGAGCTTTCGTATAACGCTGCGATCTCATCCAGTAGCTCATAACAAAGCGTGACCTCGACACGTTCGGGGTCATAATACGCATTTGCTTCGCCACACATTTCTGTACGCAGAAAAACAGGGCGGGGTAGCGATACTGTGTCCAACAGGTGTTCACTGACAATTTCCAACACCTCTCGGCCGCGCAACAGATCCTCGAAATATCCGAGATCCCCATCACCAGCGGCATATTCGATTTTTACCGGCGCACCCAATCCTACCTTACCCGGTGCAAAGGGCGACAACACTCGCGCCCAGCTTTTTGCACTTAAATCAGAGCTATAGTCGCAGCTCTGCGTTTCATCAGGGTAGACACCAAAATCATCAGCCAAGGGGCCGAATGCCCGCTCGTCAATCCCGATCAGATGGCAAACCACACGATAGGCACGTTGAACATCCAAATCATGCTCAGTGAAAAAGATGCTCTCATCAGCACTCTGCGTATCATCATGGCGCAGGAACCACCCATAAGCCGTATCCGCAAGCGCCTGATCGGCAAGGCCCGTGTCCCATTCGATTAAAGTAAGAGTGGCATAGTTATCGGCGGCATCCTCTTCCTGACCCAAAACCGGCAGGTCAATCTGGTCGATCAGCAGATGTCCGATTTCATGCAAAAGGATGTGGAGCGCATTGCCAGTAATGAAATCGGCCGTTTCCACATGATCATCAGAATAGGCGGCAAACGGTCCCATCGCCACGCTTACGGCGGCAGAGAATGCCAACCCCCGCAACATCAGGCTTTCCTAATCCAAAACACATGGCCGACATCGGCCACGTCTGCTTGCCGGATCAGTTCATGCCCTTGTTCGGCACAAAAATGCGGAAAATCAATGACTGAGGCCGGGTCATCCGCCGTAACACGCAACACCGCACCAATATTCAGAGACTTCAGCCGTTTACGCGCTTTCAGAACAGGCAACGGGCATAACAACCCCGTTGCATCCAATTCCTCATCAGCAGTAAGGGCGGCTACGCTCATGACTTCCCAAATTTCTCCATCAGCTTTTCTAAGGGCGATTTAGGGGTTTCTACCGTAGTCGGTTCAACCCTTAAATTCACTTTTGGTTGTTTTTGTGTTTTTTGGGTCGCGGTTTCTTTTGAAACCTCAGCCTGTCCCTCTGCCCGCGCAGGTTTTGGCCGCTGAGGTGCCGCGCGCAAAGCAACCGCATTCATGAACCCCGGCCCATCACCAGCGGCCAGTTTACCAGCACCATCCGAACAACCACGAATAACATCGTCCAGCCAGGCTTCGTCCGCTTTCGCAAAATCCCGCAACACGTAACCCGCGACCTTGGCTTTATCACCGGGGTGGCCAACACCAATGCGCACGCGTGCATAATCTGGTCCGATATGCTGATGCATCGACCGCAAACCATTATTGCCCGCATGACCACCGCCAACCTTGTGGCGGCATTTCCCGGGGGCGAGGTCAATTTCATCGTGAAATACGGTAATATCCTGCGGTTCCAGCTTATGGAACCGCATGGCCTCACCCACAGCCTGCCCCGAAAGGTTCATCATGGTGGATGGCTTCAGCAACAACACCTTCTCACCGCCAAGGCGGCCTTCGGCTACATTGCCCTGAAATTTTTTTCGCCATGGCGAAAACCCATGATCATCCGCTAAACGATCAAGCACCATGAATCCAACATTATGCCGGTTCTGGGCGTATTTTGCCCCAACATTACCAAGGCCAACGAATAATCTCATAGTGCCCTCTTAACGAAAAACGCGCCACCCGTCATGGGCAGCGCGTTCAAATTTCAATCGGTAAAAGCGTTCCGACTTATTCTTCGGCTGCTGCTTCTTCAGTTACTTCTTCTGCGGCATCTTCTTCGTCATCGCCAGCAGATTTCAGGCTTGATGGAGCTGAGAT
>JBMYPG010000108.1:0-10913 GCA_049600095.1 Pikeienuella sp.
GAACATCCCTCTCATGGTTTACAAGCAAACCCCTGCCGGGCAGTGGACCATCGGTTTATCAAGCGGGTCACGCGGCCAATGCTCGGCTTCAAGGTGTTTCATTTTGCGGCCGCAAACTTAGTCGGGATCGAAACTGCACACCTGATCCGCAAGAGGCAGATCGGTCAAAGCGACGTGTCACCCTTCAAGCAGTTTGCAGACCTCGCAGCATAAGTGTGTCCAGCGAACGCTATCCCTCGCCCAATTGAGAGTTTTGCGACAGAACTCTCTTGCCCCCACTCAAATCTGTGGAAATGTATTTTCCACCTGGCGCCACGCATCATCCAGATGTTGGCGCAGGCGTTGTTCCGCCAGATCAGGGTCGCGCATCGTGATAGCTTCAAAAATTGCGGAGTGGGCCTCAAAATTTCTTTGGTTTCGATCCGGCAGCCGAGGCATCTGACTCCAATGGCCTTCAAGCCAATCACAGAACGCTCGATGGACAGCAGGCAAAATTGGGTTACCGGGGATCGCATAAAGCGCCGCATGAAACGACATATCGGTTTCATAGAATTTCTGGGAATCCTGGACACTTTCGCCATTTCTGTAAAGCGCTTCCTTCAATCTGCGGATATCATCGCGATTGGCGTTAGCAGCGGCACCTCGTGCAAGGCCCGCCTCGATAAAAATGCGCATGTCAAAAATCTGCCTTACACCGCCCGGCTGCACCATAAGATGTTGAACCACGCCCCCCAACATGCCAGCCGCCATCTCATAGTCCGGCACTTTGACTATCGGGCGGTGACGGGGTCGAATGTCGACCAAGCCTTTCGCACCAAGTGTTTTAACAGCCTCCCGAATAACTGTGCGACTAACGGCGTAGGATTCAATCAATTCACGCTCTGACGGCAGCATCTCCCCACCAGCGAATTGGTTCGAAAAAATGCGGCGCTCAAGATCGGCAATAACTTGCTCTGCAGCGTTTGATTCCATCGGCGTCCCCTTTGTTGTGTGAGCGCGGATCAGTTGATGAATGCTAACTAGATTGGATCACAGTAACCAGTTTACCATTTTTGAACATACGAAATCGCATTGTTGGAGAAATTGAATTGACTATTCGCCATTTTTGTCATACCAAAATAACCTATCGGTACGGAAACTTAAATGAGCAAGATTAACTCAATAATCGTCCGTCGTTACCAGCTTCCGTTGAAGGAGGTGCTGGTGGATGCGATGCATGGCGACCATCATCACTTTGAACTGGTGACAGCAATAATCCATACCGATGATGGTGCGGAGGGCGTCGGTTACACCTACACCGGAGGTCGCGGAGGTCACGCAATCGCTGCGATGATCGAGCATGATCTGGCTCCGATTCTGATCGGCCGGGACAGCGGCGACATTCAGAGTTTGTATGACAATATGCAGTGGCATATCCACTATGTCGGACGCGGAGGCATCGCCTCTTTCGCAATTTCAGCGCTTGATATCGCATTATGGGACCTTCGGGGAAAAAGGCTTGGAAAGCCGCTATGGCAGATGGCCGGTGGGGTTTCAAATAGGTGCAAGACATATCGCGGCGGCATTGATCTCGGCTATACGAAAACCCGCCTTCTGGACAGTATTGGCGAATATCTGGCGGAAGGTTACCGCGCGGTGAAGATCAAGGTTGGCCTGCCTAATCTGGCCGATGACGTCGACAGGGTAGCAGCAGTGCGCAAACTGATCGGCCCCGACACGCCATTTATGATTGATGCGAATTACGCGCTGACGGTTGAGCAAGCCATTCAAGCGTCCAGGGCGTTCGCCCCGTTTGACCTGATCTGGTTTGAAGAACCGATTATCCCCGACAACTACAATGGGTTCGCAGACATCGCCCGCGAAACAGGCATGCCGCTGGCGATGGGAGAGAACCTGCACACGATCCACGAATTCGAAATGGCGTTGGAGCAATCGGCGCTGAGCTTCATCCAGCCAGACGCCGGCAATTGTGGGGGCGTCACCGGCTGGCTTCAGGTGGCGGAGTTGTCGCGCCGCCACGACATTCCCGTGTGCAGCCATGGCATGCAGGAACTGCAAGTGAGCCTCGTCTCGGCCCAAAGCAACGCTGGTTGGCTAGAGGCGCATAGTTTTCCCATCCACGAATACGCAACCCGTCCATTTCGGCTGGAGGATGGGTTAGCCGTGGCCCCGGACAGGCCTGGCACAGGCGTAGATTTTGACTGGGGCCGCCTGCACGCCGCCCATCAGGGCGATTAACCGAAAAGACCGCAGACCAGCGGCGGAACTAATGAAACTGGAATGATCATGGGGAAACTCACCGGAAAAACCTGTGTTGTCACGGCGGCGGCGCAGGGCATTGGCAAGGCTGCCGCCGAAATGATGGCCCGCGAGGGCGGCGCGGTTTATGCGACAGACATCAACGAGGCGGCGCTATCAGGGTTCTCAGGAGTTGAAACCCGTGTTCTGGACGTCACAAATGCCGACGCCATCGCAGCGTTCGCATCCGAAACTGGCGCTATTGACGTGTTGTTCAATTGTGCGGGCTTCGTCCACAACGGCCCCTTGCTGGACTGCCCGGAAAGCGACTGGGACTTTGCGTTCGAGCTGAACGCCAAGGCGATGTACCGGATGATCCGCGCCTTTCTGCCGGGCATGATCGCCTCGGGCGGCGGGTCGATCATCAACATGTCTTCGGTCGCCTCCAGCATCAAGGGCGTGCCGAACCGGTTCGCCTATTGCGCCTCCAAGGCGGCGGTGATCGGGCTGACCAAATCGGTCGCTGTCGATTATGTCGGCGACAAGGTGCGCTGCAACGCCATCTGCCCCGGCACCGTGGAATCGCCCTCGCTGCATGACCGGCTGCGCGCCACGGGCGACTATGAAAAGGCGATGGCTGATTTTGTGGCGCGGCAGCCCATGGGGCGCATCGCAACAGCCGAAGAAATTGCCGAGCTGGTTACCTATCTGGCCAGCGACGCCGCCGGGTTCACCACCGGACAGGCGCATATCATTGATGGCGGCTGGGCCGCCTGAGACAGGAAACACAAATGAAACTTGTACGTTTTGGCGCCCCCGGCGCAGAAAAACCCGGCCTGATCGATGCGGAGAGTGCGCTGCGCGATCTGTCTTCGGTCGTGTCAGATATTGATCCGGCTCTGTTAGCTGACCTATCAGCGCTGGACGGGCTGGACCCGGCCAGCCTGCCTGTCGTTTCCGGCTCGCCGCGTCTTGGCGCCTGTGTCACCGGTTCTGGTAAACTGATTTGCATTGGTCTGAATTATTCTGATCACGCAGCGGAAACCGGCCATGCAATTCCGTCAGAACCGGTTATTTTCATGAAGGCGACCTCGGCCATTCAAGGCCCGGATGACGATGTGGTCATCCCGCGTGGGTCGGTCAAAACCGATTGGGAGGTTGAACTGGGCGTGGTCATCGGCAAGGCCGCCAAACATGTCAGCGAGGCGCACGCACTGAACCATGTCGCCGGGTACTGCACCATGAACGACGTGTCAGAGCGGGAGTTTCAGACAGAGCGCGAGGGCCAGTGGACCAAGGGCAAATCCTGCGACACGTTCGGGCCGATTGGCCCGTGGCTGGTGACGCGGGACGAGGTGGCGGATGTGCAAGACCTGCGCATGTGGTGCGATGTGAACGGCCAACGGGTGCAGGACGGATCTACCTCGACCATGGTTTATGGCGTGGCCCATCTGGTGTCTTATCTCAGCCAGTTCATGACGCTGCATCCGGGCGACCTGATCTCGACTGGCACGCCGCCGGGCGTCGGCGCTGGCATGAAACCGCCGCGGTTTCTGAAGCCTGGTGACAAAGTGGTTGTTGGGATCGAAGGGCTGGGCGAGCAGCGCCAGCATTTCGTCGCCTATAGCTGAGGGATTTGAGATGAGCGCCGCCACCATTCGCCTGCATGACAGCGACAATGTCGTCATTGCCATCACTGATCTGGAGCCTGGCGACGCGCTCGCCCCTTCCGACGGGGCCGCATCGACCCGCGTGCCGCGCGGGCACAAGGCGGCGCTGACCCCTATCGCCACTGGCGAAAAGGTGGTGAAATACGGTCAGACCATCGGCGTCGCGAGCCGTGACATCGCAGCGGGCGAGCATATGCATGTTCACAATGTCTCAATGTCCGAGTTCGACCGTGATTATGCGTTTAGCCAACACGCCCGGCCAACCGAAATGGTGGCTGAGGCGGATCGCGCGACGTTTCAGGGATACCGCCGCCCCGATGGCAAAGCCGGCACCCGCAACTATGTCGGCATCGTAACGTCGGTTAACTGCTCAGCAACAGCCGCACGTCTAATCGCGAAAGAGGCTGAGAAACGCGGACTGCTGGACGCCTATCCAAATGTAGATGGCATCGTCCCCATCGTGCATGGCGCTGGCTGCTGCATTGGCACTGATGATGAGGCGTTTTACAAGCTTCAGCGCACGATCTGGGGCTTCGCGACTCACCCGAATTTCGCCTCGGTCTTGATGTTGGGTCTGGGATGTGAGGCGAACCAGATCCCGCTGATGTTAGAGGTTTATGGAAACCCGCCACCTGAACAATTCCGCTATTTCACCCTACAAAGCCAGGGCGGTACACGCAAAACGGTGGAGGATGGCATCCGCTGGCTAGAGGATGCCTTGGCCTACGCCAATCAGGCGCAGCGCGAAACTGTCCCTGCGTCAGAGCTTACCCTAGCTCTGCAATGCGGCGGATCCGACGGGCTGTCGGGCGTCACCGCCAATCCGGCGCTGGGGGTGGCGGTGGACATGCTGGTTAGGAATGGCGGCGCGGCGGCGCTTGCCGAAACGCCTGAGATTTACGGTGCGGAGCATCTGCTGACCAGCCGCGCGGAGACACCGGAAGTCGGCGAAAAGCTGATCGACCTGATAAAATGGTGGGAAGGCTACGCCGCCAAGCATGGCAGCGAGATGAACAACAACCCAACGCCGGGAAACAAGGCGGGCGGCCTGACGACAATTCTGGAAAAATCACTCGGCGCAGTGGCAAAGGCGGGCTCAACCAATTTGACTGGCGTTTACAAATACGGCGAGCCAATCCGAACACGTGGGCTCGTCTTCGTCGACAGCCCCGGCTACGACCCTGTGTCGATCACCGGCGAGGTCGCCTCTGGCTGCAATGTGGTATGTTTCACCACCGGGCGCGGGTCCTGCTATGGAAACAAACCGGCCCCGTCGATCAAGATTGCTTCCAATACGCCCATGTATGAGCATATGAGCGAGGATATGGACCTGAATTGCGGCACCATTGCTGACGGAGCCGAAACCGTGGAGCAGGCCGGACACCGCATTTTTCAGGAAATCCTCGACGTGGCCTCTGGCAAGAAAACACTGTCGGAAGAGCTGGGTATCGGCGACGCAGAATTCGCACCATGGCAGACATATGCGCAGATGTAATTCGCCGTCAGACAAAAAAAGGGGGCGGTCTCGCAATACGACCGCCCCTTTTTTGTATCGGTTTCAAATGACTACGCACAATAAGGCGCGTTAGCATCCCACCTGCCGTGCTGGGCAATATGCTCAGAATTAGCCAGCCGATGACGCGCCCTGTCCCACATCGCCTGCCATTCACGCCAATCCTTCAACTCATCATCAGGGTTTGCGCGGGATCGCGCGACAAATTCAGGGAACTGGCTACGCCCGGTTGGCTGACCGGTGATGTTATAGCGCAGATCAAATGACCACCGATATTCATCACTGGTATTGGCGAGCGATGCATGCGGCGTCAGCGGATGCAGGATAACGGCGCCACCAGCCTTAACCGGCGTCGGAACAGCATTGCTGGCCGGAATAAAATCATCGGGAATGCCCACCTGCGTCTTCGCACAATGGGGCATCATTGCGTCGCGCCGCCCCGGCAAAACCTGCAGACAACCATTTTCAATCGTTGCGTCGGTAACCGCGAGCCATACCGTGATAAACTCAGTCTCGTCAGCTTCCTCCAGCGTCACACCCATGTCCTGATGCCAGTCAGTCGCAATCACATGAGCCCGCGCTTCGGCACCGGCCAGCGCACGCTGTGGCGGCTTAATCCGGGTATGCTGGATCGGGTTTGAGGTGATCTCCGGCCCCAACAGATCCTCAGCCAGATCCAGAATACGGGGATGCGTCATCAGGTCGAAAACCGCAGGCCCCAAATGCATCGGTGTATCTTCGACGATGCCGTCATGTGGCAAGCTTATATCAAACGGTTGATACCAATCGAACCCGCCCTTCCGACACTGATCCAGCCGATCCAGAAAACCTTCGCCTTTTACCGGATCAGTCAGCAAACCGGCATTCAGCCAATCTGAACATTGATCGGTCATCGCTGCTGCATACTCACGTTGCAATGCAGCCAAGGTCGTCTCATCGATCAGGTCCTCGACAACAAGGTAGCCCTTGGTGCGGAATGCGGTGATTTGATCGCCGGTTAGCACGATGCAATCCTTTTCGGGGTCAGAGTAGGATCGTCACAATATTTGGCCAGATCAGCAATACGCTCAGCGCCAATAGCTGGATCATGATAAAGGGCAGGAAGCCCTTGAAAATGTCCGTCAGAGAGATGTGTGGCGGCGCCACAGATTTCAGATAGAACGCCGCCGGGCCGAATGGCGGGCTTAAGAAGCTGACTTGCATATTCATACAGAAGACAACCCCAAACCAAATCGCGACATAGCGTGGCTCTAGCGAGCCAATGAACCCGATCTCTTCGATCGGAAGACGCTGCACGATGGGTAGGAAAACTGGAATGATCAGCAGAACAATGCCGACCCAATCCATGAATGCTCCCATGAACAAGAGGATTAGCATCATCGTTAGAATGACAAACATCGTTGGCATTTCTGATCCAACGATCAAGCCAGCGATATAGGTCGGCCCACCTGCCAAAGTGTAGGCCCCAGCTAACGCAGCGGCGCCGACCGTCACCCAGATTATTGTTCCTGTGGACTTTAGCGTGCGCATCAGGCTGTCCCAGATCAGGGCTGGCGATGCTTCTCCGCGCGCCACTGAAATAATGAACACGGCCAATGCGCCCATGCCGGCAGCCTCGGTAATGCCGGTAATACCGCCATAAATCGAACCGAGGACAACGCCGATGACAGTAAATGGCGGGACAAGACCCTTGCCCTGCTCCCAACCGACCCGGGCGCGTTCTTTGCCAAAGACGAGGAAAGCCAAACCAAGACCCAATGCAATTGAGCCAGCCAACCAAGGCACGTGATGCGGCATGCCAAGTACGATCGGATCAACATCCCCATCCAGAACATTCTGACCTGTCAGGGTGAAGAATACAGCCCGCACGAACAGCAGCGTGGAAAACCCTGCTAGCAAAATAGAAAGGAACGCGCCGAAAAGGCCCAGTTTTTGAATGCCGGTTGGGTCACCTTCTTCCGGTTCAGGCAACGGCGCATCGCTCGGCCGTAACTGAGTACGGATGATAATGTACCCAATGATCATCAGCGCCAACATAAAGCCAGGCAGGAACGAAGCGGTAAACAACGCCTTGATCGACGTTTCAGTAATCAGACCATAGATGATCAAGACGATTGAGGGCGGGATCATGGTGCCGAGCGAGCCAGAGGCGCAGATCGTACCGATTGCAAGGTTCTGATTGTAACCCAGCCGCAGCATCTGCGGCAGCGCGATCAGGCCCAACAGCACAACTTCGCCACCGATAATGCCTGACATAGCAGCCATCAAAACCGCCATCAGCGAAGTGACGATCGCAACACCGCCGCGCAGTCGCGACATCCAGAAATCAAGGCTGTCATACATCTGTTTGGCGATGCCTGACCGTTCCAGCAGGGCTGCCATAAAGATGAACAAAGGTACCGATATGAGTACATATTCAGTTAACAGATCGAATATCTTTTGCGTTAGCAGATAGAGCGCACCCGTCCCCGGCCTGCCTGTTAACATTCCATCGCCGAATGTAAGTGGGTTCATCAGCAGTGAAGGTTCAAATTTCAGAACCAATACAACAACCGCCAGAATTGCAGATGCGAACCCGAGTGGCATGCCAATGCCAAGCAGCAGGATCAGACCCAGTACTAGGACCAGTGAAATTGTACCGACATCCATTATTCTGCTCCCACACTGCGTTTTAACGCTTCAATTTCTTCTTCATCGGGTTCGTCAGTGTGGACCTCAGCTTCGAGGTTCCAGTCCGAGATTAGGTTAACTAATGACTGAACTGCGATCAGCACGACAATGATCAAAATCATCGGCTGGACTGTCGCGGGGATAGGCGGGTCAAACGCTGTTCCGAACATCTCCCATTTGTAGAACTTGGTGACAAAGACCTGTTTGAAACTGCCAAACACCAAGAAGAACGCGAACACGGCGATCATAAATGTGGTGATGCAATCAAACACCCGTTGCAGCCATCTTGGGCACATATCGTAGGCGAGAAATATTCTGATGTGGCAGCGCTGTTGCATCGCATACAGGCCAGAGCACAGGAACACAAAACCAGCGATCCAGAGCGTTAATTCATTGGCCCACAATGTCGGGGCCTCGATCACATAGCGTAGGAAAACTTCGTATAACATGACGAGCGTCATGGACATGATCATGATCATTGTGACGCGCCCGATGAACAGCGAAAACCTGTCAACGCGTCGCCCTTGCTGAAATTCCATGGCGTAAATCTTTAGGTTCGCGGCACCGAGTACAAACAGAACAGGGATAAGAACCAGTGCTAACCAATCGAGGGGATCGGCATATCCGCCAAACAGCCCAGGCCAATTGGGGGTGACGTCTTTGCGCAGATGCAGCGCAGCCATCTGATCAACCAGACTTTGGTTCGCAGAGGGTATAAAGTCCAGGATGTATGCAGGCGTGTGCCACACTGCCCAGCCGATACAGACAAAAAATGCAAAGGGTAGAACCCACTCCAAAATGCCCGTTTTTTGCTCAGCCATACCGAAACTCCCCCCATTGTCAGCGCGACGCACGACATGCAAATGAACCCCAAAAAACTGGATAAGGCTCTCTGTAAGTACGGCGGGGCCTTATCCAAGGCCCCGCCGTGCTTTTACCTAAGAGGCGCGCCTCTTATTCCATTGCGCCAATGCCGCGCAGGAAGTCCAGGTGGCTACCCAGCAGTTCTTTTGCTTCTGGTGTTGTAGCGAATTCACCCCAAGCAGACTGAACAGCGGCACGGTACTTGGCCATCTCTTCAGGCGCCCATTCGTACATGTTCAGACCTTCAGCAGCCAGTTTGACTGAATTCTGGGCGTTCTTCACTTCGTTGATTGAAGTGTTTTTCAGACCCAACGCCTGCATGCCAACTTTCAGAATCGCTTTGTGATGATCTGGCATCGCGTCCCAAACGTCCTTACGGCAAGCAAGGTGGTCAGCCGGCATAGAATGGAAACCAGGGTAGTTGGTGTGCTTGGCGATGTCATAGAGACCCAGGCCGATATTATTGGTCAGGTTAGCCGCATCGGCGCCATCGATGATACCGGTTTCAAGAGCGGTAAAAATTTCATTGAAATCCATGACGATTGGCGAAGCGCCAAGGTTGTCAAAGATCATCGTGATGATGCCCGGAGGCGACCGGAACTTCCAGTTCTTAAAGTCTTCGACACCACGAATTGGGCGGGTTGAAGAAAGAGACTCAGGACCAGGAATCCACCAGCCAACGAATTCCATATTGTGTGCGTTATACAGTTTGTTCAGCGCGGCATAGCCATCGCCATGCAGCAACCAAGCATATTGCTGATATGGATTGGCGTAACCGCCATTCAGGTCACCAGCAAACTGGAAAGCCGGGTTTTTGCCTGTCTGATAAGACCCGCCGGTCATGTCACAGTCAAGAATACCGGTTGCAGCGGCATCAAACGTCTCGGCCGATTTGACGACTGACGATGAATAGAACATCTCAATCTGAATTTCGCCATTTGACATCGCAGTGACATCCTCGATGAAACCAGCGGCCATCTGGCCGGACAGGGTTTCGGGTGAGAAATGGGTCTGAATTCTCAGCTTGGTTTCAGCTAGCGCAACGCCCGCTGACATTGATGCAGCGACAGTCGCTACCGCCAACGTTTTGGTGATTTTCATTGGAAGTTCCCCTTTGGATATTGCTATACGTCTTTTTTGTCATACCAAATTACATCTTGAAGCCCTAAAACTCAATATGTTTCTAACTATTCATAATTTTAGTACTACAATGTTGATATTGCTAAGTTTCCAGAACCTTGAACCCGGGCCTTCACTGAATCTAAATGCATGGTAGGGGTAGGTTGAAAGTACGTGTATAAAGTTCACTGGCTCAGGTTGAAGGGCAACGGTTTGGGTCTGAGTGGTTCTAGCAACTCACCCATATCGAGCTCGTATTTGCCAAACCGCCGAATATGTTTGCGGAAATATGGGCTCAGCGAAGAAGCGAGTTCGTGGGTGACTGGCTGCCCGTCTACAGTCATTGATGTCAGCACATCAGACAAATCCGCAAAATTTGAAAGCATGATCGCCTTGGCTGGAAGGCTAGCGTATTTGAGCTGTTTCTCCTGCTCCACCGGATCTCCGCTCTTAATGACAGGCCCGCCAAAAGTGATCCAGTCGAGGAAGGATTCAACTTTGGTGGTCTCGGCTCGGATCGTTCGTCGTATCTCGGTACTGTCGATGTAGCGAAGTAGGAACAAGGTACGTTCAACGCGGGCAATGTCACATTAAACGCGAAGATTTGCTATCAGATCGCGCTGTGACTTATGGTTTCGGATGAGGAAGCCACCCTACGCCCGTCACAAATTTCCGCCCGTCGTCATCCAACGCGCAATCTGGCTCTATTTCAGGTTCAACCTAAGCTACCGCGACATAGAAGATATGTTGGCAGAACGCGGTGTTGACGTTTTCTACGAAACCATCCGCCGCTGGGTACTGAAGTTCGGTCGAATATATGCTGCTCAGATCAGAAAACA
>JBMYPG010000109.1:0-10873 GCA_049600095.1 Pikeienuella sp.
CAACGCCGTTCCAGCTTGATGCATTGATTGCGTATATGCGCCAGTTTGACTTCCTGCCAAACCCGAAAATCGACCACACTGGGCGTTTGACCGATCTGGCATCGGAAGCTGCCAAACGGGGCGAAGCTATTTTCAATCAGCCTTTTGAAGGGTTTAATGATCGTTCTTGTGCAAGCTGCCATACACCGGAGCGTAACTTTCGGGATGGCCAGACCTACGATATTGAAACGGCGCAGTCGCCTTTTCCGGGTGGCACCGCCACGCAGTTTGACACGCCCACCTTGCGCAATATCAATTTCAGCGCGCCCTATATGCATGACGGATCGTTGCCGACATTGGCCAGCGTGGTCGACTGGTTCAATGACACAAAATCTCTGGGGCTTGACGAAACGGCGCGCGTCGATCTGACTGCCTATCTGGAAGCGGTTGGCGATGGCGATGAGCCCTATCAGGTTTTTGAAGGGCAGGAGAGCGAGTTCCGGTTGGCGTTTGAGGAACTGACGACTTTTGCCTCAACTCTCAACACTCTGCTGCCAGCGCGGGATGCGGCCAATATCGCAATCCTCGTTGATACTGTTGCACCTGATCTGGCTGCCGATGCTTCGACAATGACAAACCTGACGGCCCGGCCCGAGGTATATCGGCTGTCCGAAACTTTGCGCGCCGTTGGAAATGCTGTGGCCGAGGGTGAGTGGGACGAAGCTGCCGCCCATTGGGAAACGTTCCAATCGCTGCAAGACGAATTTGACGCGAGGATGTTCTGATGCTGACACGCCGTAACTTTTTGGCAAGCACTGCCGTCGCAAGCTTTTTGCCGTCTATCGTGCGGGCCAGCGAAGGGCTGACGCTCGCTTTTATTCCACAGGAAAACCCCGACAAACTTCTCGGTGATATCGAAACCATCACAGGCTGGCTTAGCGCGCAGATAGGTCTGCCGGTCAGAGGGTTTGTCACCTTTGACCATGCTGCTGCTGTTGAGGCATTGCGCAATGGCGATGCCGATATCTCTTTTATGGGTGCGCTGCCATTCGTGTTGGCCGAGGCCGAGATCGGTGCAGTGCCGTTGCTGTCTGAGGTGTATCGTGGGTCGCCCAGTTATTCAGGGCGAGTTTTTGTGCGGCGCGATAGCGGGATTAAGACGCTGGCAGACTTGCGCGGGCGTGATATTGCCTTTGCTGATCCAATCTCAGAAAGTGGTTATCTCTATCCGCTCGATCTGTTTGTGCAAGCGGGCCTTGTTAAATCGCCAGGTCAAGCGGACGACTTTTTTGGTCACAAATATTTTGCAGGCGGTTATCAGCAGGCAATGCAAGCTATGGCCGAAGGTCTGGTGGATGCGGCTGGGGCCAGCCAATACGCGGATCTACTCCTGTCTCCTGCGCAGCAGGCCGAAGTGACATGGATTGCTGAATCAGAACAGATTCCAAGCCATGTGGTTATCGCCCGCGGTGGATTAAGCGAAGAAGTGACGAACCGATTTACTGAAGTGATGCTGAGCCTTAACACTCCGGAAAATCAACACCTGTTGACCTACCTTTACGGGCCGGACGGCTATGTTGTGGCCGATGTCTCGCAATATGACGGGGTTAGAGAGACAGCGAAACGATATGGGTTTATAAAATGAGCGCTTCTGTTCTTCTTTCAGGTATCGAGCATCACTTTGATGGGGTTTTGGCCCTTTCAAATATCGAACTTTCGATTGCGCCAGGTGAAACCGCTGCGCTGATCGGGCCTTCGGGTGCGGGCAAATCGACCTTGCTGGCATTGCTGGATGGTCGCTTGCGCGGTTGGTCGGGGGCCGCTGTGGTGCTGGAGCAAGCGTTGAACCCAGCCGAGGCACCACATCGCGATAGCCGTGCAGATGTCGGGTTTATCTTTCAAGATTTTGCGCTGATAGAACGGATGACCGTACATCAGAATGTGATGAGTGGACGCTTGGGACGTACCGGGCGCATTGCCTCGCTTCTTGGGCGGTTCACAGACCGGGACCGGGCGCTGGTCCAATCCGTGCTGGACGATACTGGGTTGGCAGAGCTTGCCGAACGCCGCGTTGACAAGCTGTCCGGTGGGCAGCGGCAACGAGTGGCCATCGCCCGGTGTCTGGCGCAAGAACCGAAACTTATCCTCGCAGATGAACCTGTCAGCAACCTAGACCCGGAGCGCGCCAAAAACGTGCTGGAATTGATTGCCGAACAGGCACGCAAGCGGAATGTTGGGGTGATATTCACCTCGCACCAGCCGGACCTTGCCAAGCGCTTTGCAAGCCGAATTATCGGGCTGAAGGATGGGTGCATTCTTTTCGACAAGTCATCATCAGCGCTGCGCCAAGGCGACATTGACACGCTCTACGGTGGCGAGGTGAAAAGCCCATCCAATGAGTTGCGTTTGGTGGTCTAATGCGACGCAATTTCCTCCCGCTGCTGATCCTTGGCGCTGTGATCTGGGCGGCCGTTACGGCTGATGTCGAGTTTGACAAACTGGCATCCTCTGGCCCGCGTTTGATCGGATTTTTTGCACGTATGATACCGCCGGATTTCAGTATCTGGCCGGAACTGTTGCAGGGGCTTGCCGAAACCCTTCGCATCGCAATACTGGGAACAATTGGTGCAGTGTTCCTGTCTGCTATCTTAGGAATCCTTGCCTCTGAAACGCTAATGCGCCCGGCCATCTGGCGCCCGGCTCGGGCCCTGCTGGCAATGATTAGGGCTATCCCACTGATATTGGTTGCGATGCTGATGGTTGGCGCCGTCGGACTTGGACCGCTGCCCGGCATTCTGGCGATCACCTTTCACGCCACTGGTATGCTCGCGAAGTTCTATGCCGAAGCGATTGATAACGTTACGCCCGGCCCGGTTGCTGCACTTGAAAGCGCTGGCGCTAGCGGATTGCAGCAATTGCGCTATGCGATCTGGCCGCAAATGGCCCCGGTTATTTTACGCGACACCATTTTTCGGTTTGAGCTGAACCTGCGCGAAAGCCTCATACTGGGAATTGTCGGCGCAGGCGGCGTCGGCCTTTATATCCAGACCTATGTGAGATCGTTTCAGTACGACAAGGCAGCGACGGTCACGCTGGCAATCATTGCTCTGGTATTGCTTTCTGAGTTCATGAATACGGCTTTGAAAAAGAAATTTTCTTAACCCCAAAAGTGAGAGCCGTGCCCCTGTTCGGAGGCACTGTCACATAAACATCGAGATTTGCTGCTTGGCAGTGTCGTGAGCTAGGGTTTTGAATGAAAAAGCTATCCTACGCCCGCCACAGGTTGGAGAGCACCACAAAGCGTGGGGCAATCATGCTGCTTGTTTGATCTCTGACTGGTTCTTCATACAGGGATACCACTGTTCGAACTTGGTTCGGAGGGTTCCGTCGAGTGTTCGAGCGCGGGTTTGCAACATGAGATGCGCGCCGGTGGTACTGTCACGGTAACGGCTCGAAATTGCCAGTCAGCGAACAACCGGTCAATCTAACTGGATGAAAAAACTATCTTACGCCCGTCACAGATTTCCGCCGATAGTTATCCAACGAGCGATCTGGCTCTATTTCAGGTTCAGCTTGAGTTATCGAGACGTCGAGGACCTGCTCGCTGAACGGGGCGTGGAAGTTTCCTATGAAACCATCCGCCGTTGGGTGCTGAAATTCGGTCGGATATATGCAGCGCAGATCAGGAAACAGCGTAAGCGCGGTAGCGGCCGGTGGCACTTGGACGAAGTATTTGTGAGGATCAATGGCAAGATCACCTACCTTTGGCGGGCCGTCGATGACGAAGGCGAAGTGCTGGATGTTCTGGTTCAGTCTAGGCGAAACAAGCAAGCAGCACTGAAGCTGATGAGACGTTTGCTGAAATCACAGGGCGTGATCCCAGACGCCATTGTAATAGATAAACTTCGGTCATACGGAGCGGCGCTCAAAGCTCTAAACCTGTCAGACCGCCATGAGATGGGCGGTAGACTGAACAATCGAGCCGAGGTTTCTCATCAACCAACCCGACAACAAGAACGACAGCAAAGACGGTTCAAGTCATTCCAATCCGCGCAACGATTTATTGCCACCCACGCCGCCGTCTACAACCACTTCAACTTCCAGCGCCACCTGACCAGTCGCTCATATCTCCGTCATCTCAGGACCAGGGCGCGGCTAGATTGGTTGAAAATTGCTGGCGCTTGAGACTTCCAAGGCTGCTTCAGCTTGGCCTGTTGAGTTAATGTGACAATGCCATTCTGTTTGTTCTCGGCTTCTTTATCGATTGGATCGAAATTGTTCTGGTGTCGTTGCCAATCCTATATCCCGCAATCTGAGTGTTGGATTTTGGTTGGTATGTTGGCTCTGACCAACTCGCCAAAGTATGGATCGGGGCATTAATTGCTCTGGTGCTGCAAACTTCGTTCCTGACACCGCCTTTTGGGTTCGCTCTGTTCTTTCTTAAGGGGGCTGCTCCGGCAGCATTCGAATGGTCGATATCTATCGGGGTGTAATTCCATTGGTGTTAATTCAGATAGCAATGATTGCGGCGGTGCTACTGTTCCCGGCAATTGTTACAACTATTCCAGCAGCAACATTTGGGCGATAATTGAGATGGCACGCAAACATGGACAAAACATGGCCAGATAGTTTCTGGTGGCAGTTGAGCTTGCGACTGAAATTCGGCGCGTCTTTTGTTTGCGCCTTCTTACAACAGAAATGCTGCCGTGGCACATCAGTCGAAACACGCGGCGGCGACCAATGTGTAGGTCACCCTCTGGAACCAGGGCTTGAATTCGTGTAATTCCTCTAGATACTAGAGGTTATAAAGGTGAGATGATGTACTCCATCGGAGAGATTGCGCGGCGCACTGGCCTGAAGGTACCAACTATTCGGTATTATGAAGAGAGAGGCCTTTTGGCTGCATTGGAGCGTACAGAGGGAAACCAAAGGCGCTACGGCGATAAGGAATTCGAAAAACTGGCTTTCATCAAGCATGCGCGCGATTTAGGGTTCAGCATTTGTGCAATCTCGTCTTTAATCGAGCTGCAAGATCATCCCGATCGGAACTGCGCTGAAGCGACCAACATCGCGCTTGCTCAGTTATCTGATGTGCAGATAAAGATTGCGCGCCTGAAGGCTCTAGAGCATGAGTTGACTAGGATATCACATAGCTGCACCGGAGATACCGTGTCTGGCGACTGCCACGTGCTTGCGTCGCTTGCAGATCATGGGCATTGCGAAACAGAGCACTGACCCTCAATTGAAAAACCAGAACAGCCGCTGCGAACTGCGATCCAACACATTTCCGTGACAAGTTGTTGATGCGCTTCACTAGGTATTGCCCCTCAAGCGGCTGGAGGTTTTAAAAATCGACTCCAGATAACGGAAATTGGATCGACTTTGGGATGCTAAGGCGGGTTAGACGAGTGTTATGGGGGATTGCGGCTCTTGCTGCGATTGGTTTGGCTATTCTAAAATTCACTGAGACTGACGATGGCGGTCGAGTGATCGCAGCGAACAATGCTTCGTTCAAGGCTAAATTCGATCTTTTTGACCACAACGGAGAACTTCGGACAGAAAACGATTTCAAGGGAAAATGGCTTTTGGTTTTCTTTGGCTATGCCAATTGCCCAGACGTTTGTCCAACAACTTTGGCTGAGGTCGCCGCCGTCATCCAAAGTATTGGTGACCGGGCTTCAGATGTTCAGCCGCTTTTCATTTCAATCGACCCCGGTCGGGACACACCCAAAGCGCTTTCTGAATTTGTCCCTGCCTTTGACGCGGGAATTGTGGGGTTGACCGGTTCACCTGAGCAAATTGCCGAAACGACAGCGAATTTCTACATCTTTTACGAACAAACAGCCGATGAAAGCACGCCTGATGGATACACGATGGGGCACTCATCTCAGTTGTTCTTGTTCGGTCCTGATAGCGAATTTGTCCTTTCTTGGAGCTATGGAACGGCTGCGGAAACCCTTATTGGTGACCTGCTGGAAGCGATGAAGTCATGACATCGTCCTCCATATTCGGTTATAAAACATTTGGTGCTTGGGTCATTGCGCTGACCGCAACGCTTGGCGCGCTTTTTATCGGCGATGTGCTGGGGAAAGAGCCTTGTTCTCTTTGTTGGTATCAGCGCACCTTCATGTTTCCCATCGCTATCATCCTCAGCTTGGGTCTTTGGTGGGATGATCGCACGGTCAATCACTACGCGCTCGTGCTCGCCTTTCCAGGTGCGCTGATCGCGATATGGCATCTGGGTTTGTATTGGGACATTATCCCAAAACCGGCGGTGCCTTGCAGCGCGACAGGGCCGTCATGTTCCGGGGCAGATCAAGTGATCTTCGGCATTCCCATCGCTATGATGTCATTGGTGGCATTCGTACTTATTGCAGTGCTCTGCGCCTTATCCACAAGGGAGAAAAAATAGTGAACCGCAGATCGATGATCCTGTCAGTCGGTGCCGTTGCTGCCGCTACTTTCGGCGGTGCGGCATGGTACGTCTCTAAGACACATTCAGGCGCGAATGTAAAACGGGTATCGCCTGCGGTCGCCAGTGCGCTTGTTCGACCATACTCACCTGTTCTTGGCCCGAAGGATGCTCCCGTAACCATCGTTGAATTCTTTGACCCGGCGTGCGAAACCTGCCGCGCCTTCCATCCCATCGTGAAGGATTTGATGGTGGAGCATGGCGATTCCGTTCGAGTTGTCATACGTTACACTCCACTTCATGGTGAAGGGTCTGAGGTCGCGATCCGCGTGCTTGAAGCTGCACGAATGCAGCATAGATTCGAACCGGTATTAGAGAGCATCTTGGGGGGGCAGCCGCTTTGGGCCTCGCACGGGCAAATGCAACCTCAAAACATTTTCCTCTTGGCGGAACGAGCTGGGCTTGACTTGGAAGCTGCCGAAAGCCAAATCATGGCACCGCAAACGACTGGTGTAATTAATCAGGACAAAGCAGATTTAGTGATCGTTGGCGTCGAGAAGACGCCGACGTTCTTCGTCAACGGACGACCCTTGCCAAGTTTCGGGGAGCAACAGCTGCGAGAGTTGGTGGCAGACGAAGTGGCGCGAGCCGGATCCTGAGAGTGATGAAGATCGAATTAATGGCCCTACAAACTGGAGTGTTCTTATGAAATGCGGCCTCGTCGCTATGTCTTTGGCTTTATCGCTGATCAGCTCGCTGTTCGCCCCCGCCTTTGCCGACGCCTCTGGAGTAGTAGTTGAGCAGCCCTGGGCGCGGGCCTCTATCGGCATAAAGCGCCCTGGCGCGGCCTTTTTCCTCGTTCGGAACACCGGCGATGAAACCGTAGTGCTCGTCGGTGTCGAAACTGATCTGGCATGGTTGCCGCAAGTCCATGAGACGACTACGAATGCTAACGGCGTTAGTTCGATGAGGAAGATTGATCGCCTCGAAATCGGACCCGGAGAAGCCTACTTTTTAGAGCCTGGCGGCGCGCATCTTATGCTGATGAAACTTCGACGTCCTATGATCGAAGGTGAGCAGTTTCAGCTAACGCTGCGTTTCGAAAACGGTGACGCAACTTCAACCCAAGTGCCGATCCTCGGGGTTACCTCGCGTGGACCGAACTTTGACTAATGAAATGGGAGGCTAGTTTCAATGAAATCACTCTTTGCAGCCATCACCGTTGCCTTCGGCGCACTTAATGGCGTTCCTGCTGTCGCGGGCGAATTTCCAGTTAGTGTTTACAAAACCAATGGTTGCGGTTGTTGCCTCAGTTGGATGGAGCATCTGGAGGAGAGCGGGTTCGCTCCGACAGGTGAAGATATGTATGCGGCTTTGCTCGTTCGGTTGAAGCTTGACAGTGGCGTGCCACAGCAGATGTTTTCGTGCCATACTGCTTTTGTTGACGATTATGTAATTGAAGGTCATGTCCCAGCAACTGACATTCGCCGTCTTCTCAAAGAACATCCCGACGCTGTAGGTCTGGCGGTGCCGGACATGCCTTACGGATCGCCGGGCATGGGACCGGAAGATGATCGCGAGAGTTACGAAGTCTTCCTCATCAATAAAGACGGCTCAACAGAGGTCTTTTCCTCGTATTCAGAAAACTAAACTGAGCCCGATGCAGACGCTCCTTCTTTTAAAAAATGGAATTGTTGGCGATTTCGTTATAGGTTGATTTGCAGCGTTCGGGGCCATACTAAAGTTTTTCTACCACTTTCAATCCTAACGTCGCTTGCTCTCTTCCAAGCTTAGTACATGCTACATTTGGGAATCTGTCGAGCAGCAATTCTTTAACCGCGAAATCCAACTTAAACCTCCTTGGTCAGGCCAAGATGTCCGGTCAAAATAGGGGCCAGTTCATAGATGCGCTTTCACCCGTCTACCCATCGGAACCGCTCGTTGTAGAAAATTGCAGAATTTTCCTCTTGAACCTCTAGTCACTAGAGGGGCTAAGTTAGTTTGTGGAGGTACTTCAATGACGTTGCATTCTAAAATTCCACCCGCTGCTCAAGTGCTTATCTGTGCCTTTATCGCTTATGGTTTGGCGCGGTACTTTCCGACATACACCTTTCCGGCACCATTTTTCCTGGCTGTCTTATCGACGCTGGCCGGAACTATATTTCTTGCCTTGGCGTTGTTTGATTTCCGTAAGCATGAGACCACGGTCAATCCGCTTGATGTGACGATGGTGTCAGTTCTGGTGACTGACGGGCCCTACCGGCTAACGAGAAATCCTATGTATGTGGGGCTGGCCCTATTACTGTTAGCACTATGCGTCTATCTCGCGAACTTACTGACGTTGTTAACGGTTCCCTTGTTTGTCACCACCATGACGGTTTCGCAGATCAGGGCAGAGGAGAAAGCCCTGATCGACCAGTTTGGCGACGAGTATCGCCTTTACTTGAGGAAGGTGAGCCGGTGGCTATTATTCTAAACCCTTCGAAGGAACAGTAATGATGGCAAGCGAACTCAATCCACCGATCACTAGCGGCCTCAAGCCGTTGAATGACACAGCCTGTGGATGCTCGGGAAACCCGACGTTTGACGGCGTAGATCCTGCCTACAAGCGCGTTTTGTGGTTGGTAATCTTCATCAACGCGGCGATGTTTTTTATTGAGATGTCAGCAGGGCAACTAGCTGGCTCTCAGGCTTTGCAAGCCGATGCACTCGATTTTCTCGGTGATGCACTTACCTATGGCCTAAGCCTCGCTGTAATTGGAATGAGCCTGAAGACCCGCTCAGCCGCCGCTCTGCTCAAGGGTTTAAGCTTACTATTCATGGGGTTTTGGGTATTCGGATCAACGGCTTATCAGGTTCTCATTCTTGGTGTTCCTCAGGCTGAAATAATGGGGGCTATTGGTTTGTTGGCGCTCGCTGCAAATTTGGCGAGTGTGTTATTGTTGATGCGTTACAAAGACGGTGATGCAAACGTGCGTTCAGTGTGGCTTTGCTCGCGCAATGACGCAATCGGCAACGTAGCCGTTCTGATTGCTAGTGGGGCTGTTTGGTACACTGCATCGGCATGGCCTGACCTCGTGGTAGCAATCATAATGGCCGGCCTGTTCCTGCGCTCTGCTCAACTGATACTCGTTCAAGCATGGCAGGAATATCGAACTGGCGACAGCTTAGGCGCACTCCAAATCCAGGGACATGATAATGGCCATTGAACCCAAATTGCTGCTTAGCTTAGTGGGGTTGTTGGCAGGCACCTACATGCTATGCATTTTGATGTGGTCGGTTGCTCATCCTGAACGCCGTATATGGCCACCTGAAAATGCGGCCAAGGCAATCAAGGTTCGGGTGTGGATGATGACTATCCTCATATTCGCCACTGCATTCTTTCTCGGGTTAATGGATTGGAACCAGTTTCAGTGGCCTGCCTCGCTGAGGTGGGGCATTGGCCTGCCACTCATCGTACTCGGCAATTTGGTGGTTTGGCGTGGGGTCCACAAAATTGGGATGGCAGCTACGAGTGGTGAGGCAACGGGACTTAAGACGGACGGTCTCTATAGCTGGTCACGCAATCCGCAATATGTAGCCGATATGGCAATCCTGATCGGGTGGAGTATCTTAGCGGCGTCCCTCTGGACTCTTCCTGTCATAGCGGTCGGGTTAGGTGTTTTGATAATTGCGCCCCGAGCAGAGGAAACTTGGCTGGAAGAAAATTACGGTCAAATGTACCAAGCTTATAGGCATAGGGTGCGTCGATATCTTTAGCGTTACAAAACCAACAACTATCGAAAACATCATAATCAATTGGAATGCACCCAGAGCTCATGGCCACACAAATTCAACGACGTAGCCATTAAAATGGGGATTTCTACGCTCACGCAACTTATCAGGTGACGTCGAAGACCAAACGTCGGCGATCCTCGTGATAACAAACCTTAATCGAACGTCTTCGCGCGCAAACGAAGCGCATTGCCAATGACAGACACAGACGAAAGGCTCATTGCGATTGCCGCAAATATCGGGGATAGCAAAATACCAAAGATTGGGAAAAGAATTCCTGCGGCGATTGGTACGCCAGCGCTGTTATAGATAAATGCGAAAAATAGGTTTTGGCGGATATTCCGCATTGTCGCGTGTGATAGCCGCCGCGCTCGACTTAGGCCTCTTAAGTCACCTTTCAATAGCGTAACCCCAGCGCTTTCGAGCGCCACATCTGCACCGGCGCTCATGGCTATACCGACATGTGCGGCGGCGAGTGCTGGCGCGTCATTGACACCGTCGCCCGCCATGGCGACTACATGTCCATCTGTCTTGAGACGATCCACGAGATCCTTTTTACTTTCAGGGCTCATGTCACCGTGCACCTCATTCATTCCAAGACGCAACCCAACCGCTTCGGCTGCGAGTTGGCTGTCGCCCGTCGCCATGATGACGCGGACATTATCTGCATTGAGTTTTGCTAAGGCATCAGGCGTGTTTTCCTTAATT
>JBMYPG010000110.1:0-10726 GCA_049600095.1 Pikeienuella sp.
TAGCCCATTTTACCCAAGGGCTCATATGCACGACCTCATTCAAATACCCCTTTCTCAGATTGACGCACAGGCGCTAACCCGCGACCGCGCTGTTATGATCACACAGGATTTGGACGCATTAAAAACCTCGCTCAGCAGCTCAGGTATGCGCCAACCGATTGAGGTTTTTGTGCAGGGCGATGGCCGCTATGCCCTCGTCTCCGGCTATCGCCGTTACACCGCATTCCAACAACTTTTCCACGACACAGCAGACCCCCGCTGGGCCTCAATCCCGGCATTCGTCCGTCCAGCCGTCTCCGGCCTGGCTGCTTTAGCGGCAGTGGTAGAGGAAAACGAAATCCGCTCTCAACTATCGCCATGGGAAAGGGGCAGGGTCATCCAAATCGCCGTCGAGCAGGGCATGGCACCGACAATAGACGACGCCCAAACTGCCCTCTTCCCAACCGCCAGCCGGATGGCCAGATTTCGCCTACGCGCCATCGCCCGCGCGGTGGCAGTCACCGGCGACATGATGCAAGCGGCAGAGGATTGGTCAGAACGCCAATGCCTCCGCCTCGCAGCCGCACTGGACGCAGGCTTTACCGCCTGTATTGCAGCAGCGTTGGAAACCGTTGGCGAGATTTCTGGCAAGGCTGAATGGCAGGCCATCGAACCCTATATCGTTGAGGCCGAGACGATCCCGGTTGATGAAAAACCAATAAAAAAACGCCCCCGCCGTTTGGCCCGCCCCCAATCCGGCCTCACCATCCGCCGCGAAAAAACCAAAGCGGGTTTTGCGGTTATCATCAGCGGCGAACGGGCGACTGACGACCTGATGGACCGGGTATTCGACAACATCGAAATGTGGCTCGCGCCGGAATGATCGCGTATGGTAGCCGAATTTATGTTAGTGGCAGTGCTGCGGTTTCGTCACAGTTCATAAACGCAAAAGGCGTAAAACTTGCGATATCACTACCTAAATGCAATATTTATCCTCTGTGAGGAAACGTAAACAAACACTATGATATACGATGCCCGTAAAGCTGCGCAAACAATTGCGTATTTTGCGATCATGAATGATCGCCGCCCGCTTGACGTCGTTAAGGCGGTCAAGTTGGTGTACCTTGCTGACCGCGAGAGTGTCCTGCGGAGCGGGTTTCCGATTCAGGATGAGGTACGGGTCTCCATGCCTCTTGGTCCGGTTAATTCTTCAACCTATTCTTATATCAATGGGGAAGGGAACCGGGCTGAAACAGGTTGGTCAGAGTTTCTTAATGATCGCTCCGACCATCGGATAGGACTGATAAACAACGACCTTTCAGTAAATGAGCTTGATGAACTAAGCGAGGCTGAAATTGAGGCGTTAGATGCCGTTTGGGAAAAGTTCGGCAGTTACAATAAGTGGGATCTCGTTGACTGGACCCACAACGCTGACAATGTGCCTGAATGGGAAGACCCAGGTCGGTCATCGGTTGAAATTCCACTCGAACGTTTGATGCGTGCACTGGGTATTGATAACGCAGTCATGCAAGCTGAACTTGTTAAAAGCTTAACCTATTCTAAAGGCATAATTAACAGGCTGTAATTTTGAATGCCAATTTATCGGGCGGGTACTTTGCTTATTCCATCTGGTCCTTCGCATGACGCGGGTAGGATGCATTTGCATGTTGTTTGCAATGACACGGATAGAAATGGGAAGAATTTGATTGTTCCGATAGCTTCCTGGGTGAACGATAAATGTGATAATACGTGCATTTTACTACCTCATGATCATGATTTTATTCGCCACAAATCATGGGTGGTTTATTGAAATGCCAGTGTCGCAATGGCAGAGAATTTGGAGAATGGAATAAGAAAGAAAGCAATATTTTCGCATTCTGATATGAATGCATCAGCTTTCCTGCGGGTCAGGAATGGTGTGTGTCGATCCAAACATACCGCTGTAAAAATCAAGCGGTACTTTGGCTGTTAGGCCGTGAATGGCTCGCTTCGAACCAGCGTATTGGATTAAGTGAGATGAAAACCCCACCAACCAAATCGCTCCTGCACGTTGGCTGCGGCAGCAGCACAATCAACAACCTGCCCCGTTTCTTCCATCAAGGTTGGTCTGAAACCCGCTTGGACATCGCACCATCTGCCAAACCAGACATTATGATGTCGATGACCGATATGGGCAGCATTACCGACAGGTTTGATGCAATCTGGTCATCCCACAACATCGAACATTTACATGATGCAGAGCTTGGCGGCGTTCTGACCTCTATGCGAAAACTACTGAATCCCGGTGGCTGGGTGGTCATCACCTGCCCTGACATTGCCACCGCTTTGCAACTTGGCTTTATCCACGGGTTGGATCACGTCTGGTATCGCTCCCCCGCAGGCCCAATTACCATCCGGGATGTAATCTTTGGTCATCAAAGGTCCATCGTCGGCGGTCACACCTTCATGGCCCATAAAAACGGCCTGACGCTAGAATCCCTCTGCGCCAAACTAAAGACCGCCGGTTTCCCCATGATCTTCGGTGAAAAACGCCGCCGCGACCTCTGGTTCATCGCAGGCGATTTTAAAACATCAGAGCAAGCAGCAGCAAAGCTGCACGAGGTCCAGAAATAACCGCGCTACCTAAAAACGTCGAAACCTTTTTCTAAATATGTCGTCGCGTTTTGAATATGCGATGGATAGCGATAGCTGTTCTGCAAAGTTTTCGTGTTATCCAGAAAATTCTGAAACTGTTTCTTTGCCTGATCAGCATCACAACCGTCCATCGCTTTTTCGGTACATACCGCCAGTAGAAAACCTTTCCCATAACTCGCCTTGGCATGGTCTGACGCGGCCATAGTGGCCTCAACGATGCTATCGCCCTTATACCCTTGAATTCGGTCCAAACTGGCCAATCCGGCAGCGGGGGGCGGGGCGGTTCTGTCGTCTTTGATCGCAAGTGCGATAAGAACACCCCGGTTATAGTCGAAATGCCTTAGCAGCGATAAAAACCATTGGTCGTTTGAATACCCAAGCTCAGTAGCGACTTCTTCTACCTTTCGCCTCGTCTCTTCAGATGGATAGGATGCAACAACCCGGCGGCCGCTCAAACGTTCACTACGCTCCGAGGAAACCGATGCCTGAACAATCACGCGCCACACATTTTCGGGGAAATCGGGAAAGTTAAACAGACCATCGCGATTAAATGGGTCACTTCTGGATAATGCCCACAGCGCATGACGGCTAAGAACTGGCTCACTATCCCAGCGGGCAATCAGGCCATAACTTTGCTCGCGGTAATCGTCGAAATTCCGGGCAAGATGATCTCGCGCCTGTTTACTCAACGTCCTGTCAGATGATGAAAGCGCCTGCAATACATCACGCCAGGGTAACGCTGTATCTTGCGCAAAAGCAGATATTGAGAACCAATTACCAGACAAAGACGACTGCATCTTAGTCAGATCAGTGCCGGCAGGTTCAAATGAGTCATCCGCATCAAACGGTTCACAATCGGCTGCAAAGTCCGTTTCTGAGGTTTGAACCGTCATCGACCGTTTGAGGCGATTAAACTTGAATTTTAATTTGCCCAGCTTGGGCGAACCTTTCCCCTTAAAGTCCGATATACATTCGACAGACCAGCGCTCATTATCGATATGAAAGGTCAGTTTTTCGGCGCTTGGTTGGTCCTCATTGTTTTCAACAATGAAGTGAATATCCCGGTATTTAAGTTCACGGAAAACCTGATGCTGATAAAACTCGCCATCCGGGTAAGTTAGATTGGCATTCTTAGGTAACCCCGTGATCACCCCCTGAACATGCGTCGATCGGGGTGCGGCAACCTGTTGATACACCCACACCGAAGAACCAACCAAAATCAGACAAAGCGTAAAGGCCCAAAATGCAAGATAAGCCCGATTAGCCACCTTGGCACCCGAGCGTCCTGCCCCGGGCAGCATTTCGATCATCCACCCAGGACCTAAGTCGCGAATGAACCGCGTAAACACAAAAAACAGCACCGCCAATCGGGCCAGCGGTCAAAGCGAATTCAGCTAAAAATACAGGGTCCATAATCTTACCCCCCAATGAATCAACATGAACAAACTGCCAAAGAATCGCTCACCCATAAATTGTAATTCTACAAGTTAGAGAATTGACGTGGTGTGCGAGAGGGCCGTTTTGCAGCCCAAAACTTGGATTTAACAGCGAAATCAGGTTAAAATCCAGTATACAAAAAACATGAATATGTTGATTATCAATGGCTTACGCGAAATCACGCACGCGTTACGCTTTGATACAGCCTGATAGACCGCAAAACAGCACAACCCGAAAAGAATAGGGGCCTCAGGTAAGAGGCCCCCTTCAATTTATCCCCGCAGGGCACCTCCGGTTGCCTTGCCGACATTGGCCACAACCTTAGCCGCCACCGCCTCGATTTCCTCATCGGTCAGCGTGCCGCCTTTCGGCTGCAACCGGATCGTGATGGCAACAGATTTCTTGCCCTCACCCATCTGCGCCTCCGCCTTCGCACCAGAGAATACATCAAAAACAGATGCAGCCTCGATCAGCTTTTTCTCAGCGCCTTTCGCAGCCTTCAAAATCTTCTCAGCTTCAACATCCGCATCAACGACGAACGCAAAATCACGTTCGACAGCTTGGAATTTCGAAGCATTCAAAGCAGGCCGGGTCGCGCCTTTGGCTTTCGGGAATGGAACATTCTCCAGATAAACCTCAATCGCCACAGCAGGGCCTTTGACCCCCATCGCGTCCAACACCTTCGGATGCAATTCACCAAAAGCAGCCAGCGGATTTTTCGGCCCCAGCTTCAACATTGCCGACCGACCCGGGTGGAACCATTCGGGGGCATCGCGGAACGTCATCAACCGATCAACCGGCGCACCGATGGCAGTCAAAGCAGCCTCAACATCCGCCTTGGCATCATAAAGGTCAACAGGCCGACGGACACCAGACCAATCGCGCGGCGCAGTGGCCCCCACACGGATCGCAGCCGCAACATCACGCTGATCACCCGGCTCCGATCCATAATATTCCGAACCAACCTCAAACAATCCAAGGTCCGCAAATCCTTGCGCCTGATTGCGCGCCGCAGCGGCCAGCAGACCGGGCAGCATGGACGGGCGCATATCCGACATTTCAGAGCTGATGGGGTTCTCCAGCTTCATCAATGCATCACCGCCACCAAACAGCTCCGCCTCTTTGGTCGAAACAAATGTATAGGTGACACATTCATTCAACCCAGCAGCCGCCAAGGTCCGGCGTGCCCGGGTGGTCCGCTTCTGCATCGGCGTCAGCACAGCACCAGCAACACCAGCAGGCCGCGTCATCGGCTTGGCTTCCAGCTTGGTTAGCGATGCGATACGGGCAACTTCCTCCACCAAATCAGCAGAACCCTTTACGTCAGGGCGCCAGCTTGGCACGCCAACGACAAAATCATCACCATCTTCGGTAACAGTGAACCCAAGCGCCGTCAGGCTTTCCTTCTGCGTCGCCGCGGGAATATCCATACCAACAAGGCTCTCAACCCGTGCAGGATTGGCGCGATAGCTGCGCGAGGTATCAGGAACCGCACCGGCAACAACCGTTTCAGAGGCTTCACCACCGCACAGCTCCAGCACCATAGCTGTACCCAAATCCGCGCCATCCGGCGTGAATTCAGGGTCAACACCACGTTCAAACCGATAGCGGGCATCCGAGTTGATTTTCAACTGGCGTCCGGTGGCAGCAATGGTGATCGGGTCCCAATAGGCACTCTCAACAAAGACATTCACAGTCTCTGCCGTACATCCCGTGGCCAACCCGCCCATAACACCAGCAATACTTTCTGGGCCATTGGCATCAGAGATCGCCATCATGGAGGCGTCGAAAACATATTCTTTGTCATCCAGCGCAACCAGCTTTTCACCACCAGCAGCCATATGAACCCGCAAGGCGCCACCAGCCACTTTATCAGCATCAAAAACGTGCAAGGGCCGGTTACGGTCGTAAGTGATATAGTTTGTAATATCGACCAAAGCAGAGATTGGCCGTAACCCAATGGCGCGCAACCGTTGCTGCAACCAATCGGGGCTCGGCCCATTCTTTACACCACGGATCAGGCGGCCACAGAAAACCGGACAGCCCTTTTCCTGAACATCATCGTCAATGGTAACGCTGACGGGGCAGGGGAATTTGCCGTCGATGACAGAAACAGCCGGTGTGATGACTGTGCCAAGCCCACGCGCCGCCAAATCCCGAGCAATTCCGGCAACACCCAAAGCATCAGGCCGGTTCGGCGTGATCGCAATTTCAATCATCGGATCATTTAGATCGGCATAGTCGATATATGGCATGCCCAGCGGCGCATCGGCGGGCAGGTCAATGATCCCATCGTGATCTTCCGAGATCATCATCTCACGCTCAGAACACAACATCCCGTTGGATTCGACGCCGCGAATGACACCGGGTTTCAGGTCAACACCTGTGCCCGGTACATGAGTGCCCACAGCCGCAAAAACACCAACCAAACCAGTCCGCGCATTTGGCGCGCCACAAACGACCTGCACTTCTTCGCTGGGCTTGTCCGCGCCATTTGGCCAAGTCTCAACCCGGCACAGGCGCAGCCGGTCAGCATTCGGGTGCTGTACTGCCTCAATCACACGACAGATGCTAAATGCGCCGAGGCTGTCAGCGGGGTTTTCCACGCCTTCAACTTCCAGACCCAAATCGGTCAGGGCATACAGAATATCATCAAGGCTCGCATCTGTTTCCAAATGCTCTTTCAGCCAGCTCAGCGTGAATTTCATCGTCTCGCTCCGCGCGCGTCGTCAATACGGTTAGGGGGGGTTTAGCGGAAACGGCCAAGGGCGAAAAGGGCGTTAGCATGTGTTTTCGCGCCTGAAATTGGCCAGAATGCTATTCCAAGTATATATCCCGAGATATGGGATGCTTATGGCCAGCCAATGACTGACACACAGAATGCAAAAGCGACGGACCGTTTGCTGATCGTTTTTGAGGCGATTGCGCAAAACGGTCCCATAACGCTCGCGGATTTGGCAGAGCTAACCGGCCTACCACGCAGTGCCGCACACCGCGCCGCGCAAGTGCTACAGCGTCGCGATTGGATCAGGGCGCGTTTGTCTGATCATGCCTACGAACTTTCGGGCGCATTCGATATCATGATGTCAAATGCCGCCTTTGCTAGTGAAGAAGGCGAGGCCCTCGCACCATTGATGGCCGAGATGGCCGGTAAAACCATGCACGCTGACCTAGGCGTATTCCGTTCTTTAGGCGCATTTCATGTTGTCGAAAGTACAGACAAATCGCTCCCACTGGGGCTCAGGTCGCTGGTAAACTCAAAACTGTCTCTGCTGGCACAAAGCGTTTTAGGGCCGGAGGCACGGGTCCGCCATCTCGATGCATTCATGCCAACTGCGTCGCCAGAGGAACAGGAGGTTGTCACCTCTGGCAAACACTTCAAACGGCTTCTGGCACTGGGGACCACGCCCTATATCTTGGTACCGCTCCAACGCGCCGTGATTGCCGGTTTCATTTCACCCGGCGGCGTTGCAGGTGCGCTCCGCCTTCGTTTGCGCGGTGGCGGAATAGATTTCTCAATGCGAACGGGGCCGCAGTTGCGGACTGCACTTGATGAACGCGGGTTTATTGTTCCAAGTCTGTCTCAGAACGGTCCAGCAACCGCAGCGCAAGGCGACCAACGGGCAAGAACCATAAACTAACGATCAGAATGGCACCGCCCATGCCATAAAGCTGCTCTATGATCCCTACGCCAGCATCCAGCAACGCACCACTAACCCCCGGCCCGACAGCCGATCCCAATACCATCATCGCAACCGCAATGGCGCGCACACCACCCAACCAGCGTGTGCCATAAACCTCTGCAAACAATGCGCCTGTAACGATCGACACACCACCCGAAGCGACCCCACCGATCATCATCGCCATTGCGCCCATAAACAGGCTGTCAGCCGCACTCAACAGAAACACTGCACCCGCCCAGCCGAGTAAATAGAATGGCAACAGTCGAACCGCGCCAAAACGATCCGCCGCCCATCCGAACACGAAACTCGAAACTACTGTAGTGATCGAGTAGGCTGGATAGGCAAGCGCAGCATAACTGATAATCTCCCACCCTTTGGCATCAGTCAGCTCTCTGATCTGAAAGAAAATCACCGTGCCGACCCAGGCAGGGGCGACAATTCCCGGCAACAATGCCCAAAACATCCAATGGCGCATCATGTCACCAGAGGTCCAATGCCTGCCCCCCATACCGGGCGAGGAAACTGCCTCCACTGTTGCTTGCGGTGATCGCTCGTTGCGTAACAACCACAACAACAATGGGGCGGCTATAAAAACCAAGAAAGCGGCGGCCAGCAACCAGCTTTGCCGCCACCCGACAAGGGCAATAGCAGACAATGCAATGGTCGGCAGCACAGCTTCCCCGGCTGAATAACCAAGCGAAGCAATGGCAATTGCCCGCGCGCGGGTTGCCCGAAACCACTTGCCCATCGCGGTCATGGAGATATGGCCCAACATCCCTTGGCCACAGAACCGCAGCCCCAAGATCAGGACGCCTAGCATCAGCGCCGAGTTGACCGCCCACATGCCAACACAGATCAGTGCAAAGGCAAGTAGGATGATCAGCGCCATAGATCGCGCACGGAACCGGTCGTTTAACCTGCCAGCAAAGGTAAGAGCCACGGCCGAAGTTAAGGTCGCGACCATATAAATGACGCCCCAATCCCCATGGCTAAGGTTAAACTCAGCCCGCAACTCGGTTGCATAAAGTGAGATAAAAAAGGTCTGCCCAAATCCGGTGCTAAGCGACATTAGCCCGCCGGCGGCAAGCCAAGGCGCGTTACCGCGCAAGAATGAAAGAAATGTCATTCAGCCAAAAACCCGGAATTTACTTGTACTGCTAGTCTAATCAATCTTAATGCTATGCATACATGCGTCCTATGCGGCATGTCACTGTAAAGGCGACCGATATGGGGCATAATTCGTCCGTTACACTAATTGCACTATTTTGCTCGTTTGTCTTCGTCTCAATCGAGGCGGTGCAATACGTGTTCTTTGGCGGCCTGTTTCAGGCGGTAAACTCATTCGTATTCGGCGCGCTGATGTTCTTTGCAGTAGCGGTGGTGTTTATCGGGCGCGCCGCAATAGTCGACCGACCGTCAATTCGCGCTGCCTTAGCAAGGCCCGGCCTGCTACTCTTAGTCAACCTAACCGCAATCGTTGCTTGGGCAGGTTACATGGGCGCAGTCCAGTTAATCGAGCCGGCCGTTGCTTATACAATTGGTGCCGGTCTCATGCCGATTACAGCATGGGCGGCCTATCGACTAGGCGCGCCAGAAGGCGAATCTCTGCGCAATAAAGCAGAGCTTGCGGGCCTGCTACTGATCATCTCAGGCATCGGTTTTCTCACATGGGTGACAGTCACAGGCCAATCAGGCTTCGTGCGGGATAACACGTGGCTCGGCAGTTGGTCAGGAATCGCTGGCGTTTCCCTAGCTATGGCTGATGGTGTGTTCTTCACTTACCTCCTGATGCTATGTCGCCGGATGAACGATAGTGGCGTAAAACCAGCCGTCGTGTTCGGCCTACGGTTCCCACTCTATGTCATCATCGCCGGTTCCGTTGGTGCCGCAACAGCGGTCGGTCAACCACCAGCCCTTGAAATGGCATGGCTCGTCTTATTGGGGCTGATCCTAACGGTACCACCGCTCTTCGCCCTACAATACGCCGTTGCGCATCTATCAACGCTCACCATATCCTGCATCACGGTTTTGGGGCCGTTTATCATCTTTGTCCTGCAAATCGGCGAAGGTCGGGTGGAATGGTCCGGCGCAACACTGGTCGGGTTACTCCTCTATTCTGTGGGTGCGATGGCCGCTGCAGTCGGTGCGTTGCGCGCCTCGGCCCAATAGCCACAGTCCGGCGACCCTCAATCACGGTCAATCAGCTTGAACTTTTCCGCGCCCCGTGCTTTATCCGGCCAGCATCATTCAGGAGGCTGTTATGGAAAAATTCGACACGTTGACGGGCGTCGCCGCGCCAATGCCTTTGATCAATATCGACACGGATATGATCATCCCCAAACAATTCCTGAAAACGATTAAACGCTCAGGGCTTGGCAAGAACCTGTTTGACGAGATGCGTTTCAAGGATGATGGGTCCGAAGTCGAAGATTTCGTCCTCAACAAACCTGCTTATCGTGAAGCGAAAATCATCGTTGCTGGTGATAACTTCGGCTGTGGCTCATCTCGCGAGCATGCGCCATGGGCTTTACTAGATTTCGGCATCCGCTGTGTGATCGCACCCAGCTTTGCAGACATCTTTTTTAACAACTGTTTCAAAAATGGCATCCTGCCAATTCCGCTGCCACAGGAAGATGTGGATAAGCTTTTGGAAGATGCTGATCGCGGCTCCAACGCCACACTGACAGTGGACCTTGAGCGTCAGGTCATCACTGGGCCAGATGGCGGAGAGATTTCGTTTGAAGTCGATCCATTCCGTAAGCAGTGCTTGTTAAACGGTCTGGATGATATCGGTCTAACAATGGAAAAAGCTGCCTCAATCGACACGTTCGAGGCACAACACCAGGCGGCGCAGCCGTGGGTCGCAAACGCCTAAACTGCGCCACTGCAATTGAGTTAAAGAACACGCGCCGGATTATCCGGCGCGTGTTTTTCGTTTAAAGAAACGCTTTAACTCAAGGTTTTCAACAGGTCCCTTGCTGCCTTCATATCAG
>JBMYPG010000111.1:0-10680 GCA_049600095.1 Pikeienuella sp.
TTAGAATACCGTTGCCGAGGCAGATTTTACGCTCAATCCCCAACAGTGTCAGCGCGCGGCTGCTGTCGTTGCAGACCGTTTCGTAATGGGTGGTTTCACCGCGAATGACGCAGCCGAGGGCGACGAAGCCATCATAGTGGTTTTCGGCGAGCCGGATGGCGGTGGGGATTTCCAGTGCGCCGGGCACCTCTACCAGATCATGTGTGCAGCCAGCGGCATCGAGTGCTGCCTGTGCGCCTGCGATCATGTTGTCGGCGATATCACGATAGAACGGTGCAGCGACGATCAGGATGCGCGGGCTATCAGTGAATGTAGGGGCGGAAAGGCCGGGGCCATGTTCGGTGGGTGCCATGGTTTATGCCTTTCTTTCCGGGATCGGGGTGACGCCGGTGATGGACAGACCATAGGCGTCGAGGCCAACGACGGAGGGCAGGGGGGAATTGGACAGCAGGTTAATCTCTGAAATGCCCAGCGCTGCCAGAATTTGCGCGCCAACGCCGAACTGACGGATGCGTTTTGGGGCGTCATGGTCACGCTCTTCGAGCCTTGCGGCAATGGCGTCCGGCTCAAGGTCTCGGATCAGGACTAATGCGCCGCGCCCTTCGGCAGCGATTGCGGCCATGGCGTTCGGGGCCTGCTGCCAACGTTCGTGGGTGCGGGCGAGCAGGTCTTCGAACAGGTCAACGTGATGCATGCGGACCAATGCAGGACCGCCGGTGGTCAGGTCGCCCTTGGTCATCGCAATGTGTTCGCAATTGGCGGCGGTATCGCGGAAGATTTTGACCGTCCATTCGCCGCCGATTTCTGAGGTGATCTGACGTTCGGCGACTTTCTTCACCAGATTGTCATGGCGACGACGCCACGCGATCAGGTCGCTGATTGTGCCGATTTTCAGGTTATGACGCTGGGCAAAGGCCACCAGATCGGGCAGGCGGGCCATGGTGCCGTCGTCATTCATAATCTCACAAATCACACCCGATGGGTTGAGACCGGCGAGGCGGCTGACATCCACTGCAGCCTCTGTATGACCAGCGCGGACCAACACGCCGCCGTCCTTGGCGCGGAGGGGGAAGACATGGCCCGGCGTGGCGATGTCAGCCTGAGTGGAGGCGCTGTCGATGGCCACGGCGATGGTGCGGGCGCGGTCGTGGGCAGAGATGCCGGTGGTGACGCCCTCGCGCGCCTCAATGGAAACGGTAAAGGCCGTTTCATGGCGGCTGAGGTTGTTGGTGGACATGAGGTTGAGGCCGAGATGTTCAATCCGGTCCTGCGTCAGCGTAAGGCAGATCAACCCGCGGCCATGGGTTGCCATGAAGTTAATGGCATCCGGCGTGGCCATCTGGCCGGGGATCACCAGATCGCCCTCATTTTCCCTGTCTTCATGATCAACAAGGATAAACATGCGCCCGTTGCGCGCTTCCTCAATAATCTCCTCTGTCGGAGATACATAGGAGCCGTAATGTGTGTGATCTTCAGCCATTGGTCCGCCGATGGTGTGTTGGGTGGTTACGGCGGGGTTTAGCTTGGTTTTTGTGGTGGGGGAAGAGGGAGACGTTAGAGGAGGTGGTAGTTTTGCTGGAATGTTAAAAATGGGGAGGATTAAGCAGTCAATTCGATGTAGCTTTAGCCGCAACCTAACATTTATGAGATTCTAATGAATATCATTCCATCCGCCCGATTGGAGAACATTCAGACAGGAAACCCTTATCAGGGGCGCGGTGGCCTTGTAGACCTGTGCCCTGAGCACACTATCCTTGAGGTCGCCAAGATGTTCCCGTTTCATAAAGTTGATGTGATTTCAGGGAACACGATCAGAAGCCATGTTCTGGATGGGCAGGTTCGAGTCTATTATAATAATAGCCCTGTTGCCCCAGAATTCGAGATTCTAAGCCCTTATGACGATAGATACACTTTTGAAGTATTTTTGGGTGATGTGCAGGTTTTTGGAAAAACGCTAGATAAGCTCAAATTTGAGTTAGTTAAAGCAGGTTTCGAATTGAAGACAACTGATTTTGGCTATGAGTTAGACGACAAATCTGTCGATTTTTATTCGCATGACTACGAAGGCAGTTTAGACATCAAGTTAGACGCCATACTTATGAGATTTTGAGGCGCAGATGCGACCAATAAAATTGTCGGTAGGACGAGGGATAGTATTCTCCTCTAATATTGAGTTGCCATCGTTCACTGCCTACAGGTAATTCACTGCTGGCAATTGAAATATTTTCTATGATCACGGATCATGGCCAGAATGTTCAATAGTCTAGCTTAAACCTCACCCAACCGCGCCACATACCGCGCTAGTACGTCAATCTCCAAGTTTACGCCCTGTCCCTCAACCAGCCCACCAAACGTGGTCACTTCGCGGGTGTGGGGGATCAAGTTCACCCCAAACGTTTCGCCTTCGACTTCGTTTACTGTCAGCGATGCGCCGTCCATTGTGACGGAGCCTTTGGCGGCGATGAATTTTGCTATTTCGGTTGGGGCTTTTACGGTGACGCGCAGGCTTTCTCCGTCATCTGACAGGCCTACGATGGTGCCTACGCCGTCGACGTGGCCGGTTACGATGTGGCCGCCTAGCTCGTCTCCGACCCTTAGAGCTTTTTCCAGATTAATGCTCTGACCCGCTTCCCAGCCGCCCAGCGTGGTTTTGGACAGGGTTTCGGCGGATACATCGGCGGCGAACCATGTGCCTTGGCTGTCCGGGGTATCATCAGCGCCAAAATCAGTCACAGTCAGGCAGACGCCATCGCAGGCGATTGAGCCGCCGCGCGTGATAGTCGTGGTGTCATAGTCGCATGCCACCACAATTTTCACATCATGTTCGCCGGTTTTGGCCTTAATATTGCCAACGCATGTGATTATGCCTGTGAACATCGCGCGCTCCTGTTACTTTGGGCCTAACCCATATGACCTAAACTTTCGGTCTTTAACCTTTCTGCGACGAATACTGGACATAGTGACCTCTCACAAGGGGAAGCGTTCGGCAGATGGGGAAGAATCGGAGCCGCGAGCTATATGGATGTAAGTTGGATCAGCCGCATGAAGCGGCGCGTAAAAGGACCGAAAGGCGTGGGTAAGTCTTTCTTGTTTTTGCAAGGGCCGCATGGGCCGTTTTTTCGCCAGCTTGCGCGGGCGCTAAAGGCTGAGGGCGCGTCTGTGCTGAAAGTCGGCGTTAACCGTGCGGATGATCGCGAATGGGGCGGTGTTGGCCCCTATCAGCCGTATACTGGTGGTATTGACGGTTGGGCCGAATGGCTGGACCAGTTGATGGCCGAGCGGGGCGTTACGGATATTGTCCTGTACGGCGATACGCGGGCCTATCACGCCAATGCGGTTCGGGTGGCTGAGGCACGTGGCGCGCAGGTGCATGTATTCGAAGAAGGGTATTTGCGCCCCTATTGGGTGACTTATGAGCGTGGCGGGTCAAACGGGCATTCGCGTTTGATGGACCTGAGCCTGGATGACATGGCCGAGGTTGCGGCGATGGAGGATGAAAACCACCCGGAGGCCCCGGCGATTTGGGGCGCGGCGTGGCGGCATGCTTTGCACGGGTTTCGCTATCATTTTGATGTTTTGGCCCGCAATCGTGCCTATCCGGGGTTTGCGCCGCATCGGCCAACCTCTGTCCGCCGGGAATTGTCATTGTATTTGAAGCGGATGCTGGTGTTGCCTTTCCTGATTCCTCAGGGCCGTGCGCGAGAGCGGCAATTGCTGGCCAGTGGCAAAACCTATCATCTGGTGCTGCTGCAAATGGCGGTGGATGCCAGCATGCGGGCGCATAGTGATTTTGACAGTGTATCCTCGTTTATTGAGCACTGTCTGGTTGCCTTTCGTGATGGTGCGGCTGCGGATCAGCATATCGTGTTTAAAACCCATCCGTTTGAAGATGGCAGGGAACGGTTGGAACGGTTTACCCGACGCAAGGCTGCTGAGCTGGGATTAGGCGGCCGGGTTGTGTTTTTGCATGGTGGGAAACTGGGGGCGCTGTTGGACCGGGCGCGGTCTGCTGTCACGATTAATTCGACAGCAGGGCAGCAGGCGCTGTGGCGCGGGTTGCCAATTTCGGTGAATGGTCGTGCGGTTTATGGCAAGGCCGAGTTTACGACCGACCAGCCCTTGGCGGAGTTCTTTGCCGCCCCAGCGGCACCTGATGCGATGGCCTATCGCGATTATCGCCAGTTTTTACTGTCGACATCTCAGGTAGAGGGCAGCTTTTACACCGTTGCCGGGCGGACAAGTGCCGTGCGGTTGGTGGTGTCAAAGATGTTGGATGTTTTGGACCCTTACGACCGTGCATTTGCCACTGTGGCGGCGGAAACGGCCAACCTGACTAATGACCCGAAGGTGGCCTTGTTTACACCACAGGCAACGGCCAGCTGAAATGCACACACCCCTTGTTGGCACGAAATGCTCAGTCAGTTTAGGTTGGATTGGTTTATCAGGCTGGTCTAAGGCACGTTCATAGGTTAGAATCGCGCAATTAAGTCGGGCAAACCGACAACTTGAGGCGAGGCGTGAGGGTTCCGATGCATTTCCTATCAAAAATTCCAATGCGTGCAGTGATCTGCGGTTTAGTCATGACATCGCTGGTTTCCTGCGGGCTACCGCGAAGTGGACCCTATTACGAAGACCTTACCGAAGGACGTGGCGAGGCTGAAGATGGTGCTGGATTCGACCTGATAGATGTTACGCCAACGGTGGTTGCGCTGGCGAACATTAATGAAACGCTGGGTTTTACAATTGAGCTGATCAACGCGAAGCCAGAAAAAACTTCTATTCTGGGTGTTGGTGATGCTGTTCAGGTAACTGTTTGGGAACGCGGCGAAAATGGACTGTTTTCTGAGATTGGCGGCGCAACGGCGCTGACTGCGATTATTGAAGAGAATGGGCACATCTATTTGCCCTATATTGGGTTAGTCCGCGCAAGTGGCCGCACAATTGATGGATTGCGTCGTGCCATTCGTAAGTTATTGGAAGAAAAAACACTGGACCCTCAGGTTGAGGTTAAGCGGGAGACCGGTGATAGCAAATCGATAACAATCACTGGGACCGCTGGAATTGCGGGCATCGTGCCAATCGAACGCACGAACCGTAGCCTCGTGAGTTTGCTGGCAAGTGCCGGTTTCACGGTTGAAGACCCGGAAACAGTGCGGGTTGTACTACGTCGTGGTCAGTTAGAGGGTCACATTTGGTTGCGTGATCTATATGAAAACCCGGCCTATGACGTTCCTGTCCGATCAGGCGACGTTATTTTTCTAAACAAAGACACCCGCCATTTCCTATCGCTTGGCGCAGTTGGTCAATCGCGCGTCCCTTTCCCTACGCGTGATATTTCCGTATTGGATGCTCTGGCTTTGGTCGGCGGCTTGAATAGTGCTGCTTCGGACCCGACAGGTGTATTCATTTTCCGCAATGAAGTTCCCGATATTGCCGCCCGTGTTTCGCGTAAGGCACAGCCGGGGCAAAGGCAGAAAGTGGCCTACTTGTTGGATCTGACCAGTGGGGATGCGTTGTTTTTGGCTGATCAGCTAAAAATGCGTGATGGTGATGTGCTGGTCGTGACAGAAGCACCGTTTGCCCGGTTCCAGAAAGTGGCAACAGCAATCGGCTCTATTATCGGTTTTGTTGGGTCTGCGGCGTCTATCCAAACCTCTTTGTCGGGTAACTAAGTCGGCAAAACGGGGCGGCATTCCCTCACCGGGCCTTTGTCAGGTTGATAAAGGAGCCGCCTTGCGCCGTTTAGGGGTCTGGTCGCTCGGGTTTCCTAAACAGCCTGCATTGAACAGGGCGTTGGCAAGTGCCGGATGGTCTGTGCGTGCCGGGTGGCGTGATCACGATGCCATCGGTGTTTGGGGCCGCGATGGTGTTGCGCGGCGCGGGCATTTTGCAGCGCGCAGGTCAGGTAAGCCGGTTATCACCATAGAAGACGGTTTTTTGCGCTCGGTGTTTCCGGGGGCAGGTGGACCTATTCTGAGTCTTATCATTGATGATCTGGGCATATACTACGACGCGAGATCGCCTTCGCGGTTAGAGGCGCTGATTGCTGTTGGTGAAAGTGATGAATCGCGGGCGTTGCGCGGAATGGAAATGCTGCGGCAGCGGCGGTTGTCGAAATACAATCATGCACCGGAAATGGCGGAGCCGCCTAAAGGCCATGTATTAGTGATTGACCAGACTGCGGGTGATGCCTCTATCAAATGGGGGATGGCCAAAGCTGCCAGTTTTGCCCGGATGTTGGAGGCGGCAAAGACAGAGTACCCCGGTGCTGAGATAGTCATCAAAACCCACCCAGAAACGGCATCAGGTGTGAAGTCTGGCCATTTTTCTAAGGCTGATGCTGGTGGTAACGTTCGGTTGCTGACTGACGCTGTAAACCCCTGGGGGCTGATTGAGAACGCACGGGCGGTATACACCGTTACATCGCAATTAGGGTTTGAAGCCCTGTCGGCTGGGCGACCAGTCAGATGTTTTGGTGCGCCGTTTTATGCCGGCTGGGGCGCGACGGTAGATGAATTGCCTTTGGAGCGGCGAAGTGAAACCCGGTCTGCGAGCCAGATATTTGCCGCCGCGATGTTGGATTACCCAACATATTTTGACCCTTGGCGTGGTGGCGTAACGACGTTTGAAGCGGCGGTCGATGCATTGTCAGTTTTGCGAGATCACCACCAGACTGTTGGGAATGGTGCGGTGGTTGCTGGTGCCAGATTGTGGAAACGCCGCCGGATGGCTCAGTTTCTCTCGACCCGTGGTCGGCGCGCAAAGTTTATTGACGATCCTGGGCAAGCGGGTGTCATCGCAGCACGTAATGGTCGACGAGTGGTAATGTGGGGGGCCAAAGCCACGACGGAGGCTGAGACGTTAGCGCAAGCACGCGGCGCAGTTGTTACGCGGATTGAGGATGGCTTTTTACGATCAACAGGGTTGGGAGCTGCGTTGACCCCACCGGTGTCATTAGCAGAGGATGATTTAGGGGTCTATTTCGATGCCAGCCGCCCCAGCAGGATGGAACGGCTGATCGCCAATGCATCGTGTGAAACGGCAGCATTGGACCGAGCAAAAAAGCTGAGAGAGCAAATTGTTGCACTGAATGTCACCAAATATAACCTGAAAGGAACGGGGACGCTGATCACGCCGCCACGGGGGCGAAGGGTCATTTTGGTTCCTGGACAGGTTGAGGATGATGCTTCGATCCTGACTGGGGCAGGGGATGTGCGGACCAATTTGGGATTGCTGCAAGCTGTTAGGCAGGCCGCGCCGGAAGCTTGGGTCATCTATAAGCCGCATCCTGATGTGGAGGCAGGATTGCGGGTTGGTCGCGTCGATCCCGCGGATGTGCAGCGATATGCTGATGATATTGCGATTGAAACGCCTGCTGATATTGCCTTGCAGGTGGCAGGTGAAGTCTGGACGATGACTTCGCTGTTTGGGTTTGAGGCTTTGTTACGCGGTAAATTGGTGACGACATTTGGCTCGCCATTCTATGCCGGTTGGGGGCTGACACAGGATCGGGGAGAACCGCCTGCGCGTCGGGCTGCGCGGCCAAGCCTGGACCAATTGGTGCATGCTGTTTTGATTGATTACCCACGTTATTGGGACCCGGTTTCGAAATTGCCAGCGCCACCTGAGCTGATTGTCGAGCGGCTAGCAGCCAACCATCCGGCGTTGGCTGGGCCGGATGGGGTTGTTGGCAAATTACTGTCGAAGGTGCAGGGCTCACTGGCCGGACATGCTTGGCTGTGGCGGTAGCGATGGTTTAGAGCGTGTCACGCCAAATCGCATTTACTTGGCCCGCTGAACGCGTTGTACATTGTAGACGCTGCCTCATCGGGCCAAGTAAATACATGAACCAAGTTAGGCGCGACACGCTTTAGCTGATCAGCAGGTTAATGCGGTCGCTTTCGAAATCATCGCGGAGGTTTAATCCTCGTTCCATCAATAGAGCTGACAACAGCAATGCATGAGCGGCGCGGGGGGTTTTCGGGATGTCTGCATTGCGAGCCCGCAGGTCGCGACCCTCTGCCGTTATGCTGATGTTTAGTGGGTCTTCGCCGCAATCAACCACTGTGATTTGCCCGCCGAGGGGGGCGGTGTCTATCGTAACCATGATTACGAGGCTGAGGAGTTGGGTGGTGGCACGTGTGCGTGGATAGTCGCCAGCGTTCCAGATCAGTTTGTACTTTTGGCCGAGGAATCCTTTCGTAGCGGCCTGAATTTCAGCCATTGGAATTTTACCTCCGGTATCTGCTGCACCAAAGGCGGTGCGCATGAATTTCAGGTTTGCGGTGGCGGCATCGGCGCTCATCCGGATGAGGTCAATCTCCTCCCCTCCTGTACCGCCGCCCATCATTTCAAATAGTTCCAGGCCGTTATTGATCGCCCCAACCGGGCTGATCAGGTCGTGACAGATACGGGACGCGAGCAAGGTGGCAAGTTGGGTGTCGGTCATGGTATCAGCCTTTCAAACGAGGTATGGATCATCTCATGAGCGGTATCATTGCAGTCGGCGCCATTGTGCGTAGTGAGGCCAACCCCGATTGGGGACAGGGCCAAGTCCAGTCGATCATTGGCGGGCGGGTCACAGTGAATTTTGAACATGCGGGTAAACTCGTTTGTATAGGCGAAGAGGCGCAATTGGTTCTGGTTCGCCCAGATTGGGATTGAGCGTTAAGCGATGAATGTACATTCTTAAGATTGCATTAATGAACTTAAATACATCATTAAGTTTATCTCGGCTAGGCAATGAGCGCGCCGGTTGCCCTGTGCCGCTGTCTCACCTAAAACCTGCTGGCGTGAATGATGAATTAGGGAGTGCGTAGCTTGCGGCTTGAAGCTGGCAGATACACCGTTCGCCTTGCGGAGACTGAGGAAGATGTCGCGGCGGCGCAGCGCTTGCGGTATCGTGTTTTCGTTGAGGAGATGGGCGCCGATGCGACGCCTGAGAATACGGCGCTGAGACGCGAAAGCGACTCGTTTGACCCCCATTTTGATCACCTGATTATCGTTGATGAAGAAACCATCGCTGAGGACCCGTTAGACCGTGTTGTTGGCGTTTACCGGCTGTTGCGTGGTGAGGTCGCCAAGCGGGGGTGCGGTTTCTATGGCGCGTCTGAGTATGATCTGGACAAGGTTCTGCATTATCCGAGAGAGGTGATGGAGCTGGGCCGGTCATGTGTCGATGCAGAGCATCGCGGCGGGGCGGCGATGCACTTGTTGTGGACCGGGTTAGGCCATTATGTCGCCGAGCATAACATTGAGATTATGTTTGGGGTTGCAAGTTTTCATGGGGCCGATCCGGCTCCCCTTGCGATGCCGTTATCGTATCTGCACTACAATCACTTAGCGCCCGAAGATTTGCGTGTTCGCACGCAGGCGGAGCATTATGTAGCGATGAATTCGGTGCCTGAAGATCAGGTAGATCGTGCAGCTGCGTTGCGGGCAATTCCGCCGTTGATCAAAGGGTATCTGCGGCTGGGTGGTTGTGTTGGTGATGGTGCGTTTGTCGATCATGAGTTTAATACCGTCGATGTATGCCTGCTGATGGATACAGCGCGTATGGTCGATCGGTATAAGAAGTTTTACCAGCAGACGAGCACCTGAAGCGATGAGTGAGCCTTTGGAAACCAAAACTGCGGTCGCTGAGCTGGGTTGGAGCGAACCAACGTGGAATGAGGCTGAACCACCGGTTTTGCCGCCAGCGGGCCGTGTGCGGGTCGCGATTGCCGGACTGAAAGTGGTTTTTGCGGCTTTGCTGACCATTGTTCTGTTCATCGCTTATATAGGGACAAAGCCGCTGTACCGGTTGTTTGGCCATCGGATGACCTTGCATCGGTGGGCGCAACGAAGCTGGGGCCGGATATTGTTGCGGTTGCTGTCGATCAAGCTGGTCGTCACAGGTAAGCCAATGAAAATGGGTGGTGCGATTGTTGCCAACCATGTGTCTTGGCTGGATATTCTGGCGTTGGCTGGTGCGGCACGAGTGAATTTCGTTGCCAAGGCAGAGGTAAAAACCTGGCCTGTGATGGGGATTATTGCCCGCGTTACGGACACAGTTTTTGTTGTGCGTCGCCGGTCCGAAGCGAAACGGCAGCAGGCAGATTTACTGGAACGGATCGAGCGCGGCGAATTGCTGGCCCTGTTCCCCGAAGGCACAAGTTCTGACGGGTTACGGGTATTGCCGTTCAAAAGCACTTTGATGGCAGTGATGTTTAGCCAAGGTGTGCGTGACCATGCGCATATACAGCCGGTAACGCTCAGCTATCGGCCCGATACAAAAAAGGGTGTGCCTGCGAACCTATATGGTTGGTGGGGTGACATGGATTTTGCCAGCAACATTTGGGACGTGTTGCTGCATTCGCGTCGTGGTGTTGTTGAGGTGACCTTCCACGAACCCACGCCGGTTAGTGAGTTTGCAGACCGGAAGGTGCTAACGCGGTATGCTGAAGGCACGGTTCGGGATGGGTTGAATTTGGTTGAAAGTGAATCTTGAGACCCTGAAAACCGTCCTCATCGGTATTAGATTCAACTTGGTTAAGGAATCCGGCCGTTTCTGAATTTACTTTAGACGTTTCAATCGAACTCCATTAATTCAAAACGGGCCATCCTTATTGATGTAAGGGCTTCGAGCTCTGCCCCTTGACAGGTTTGATAGCCTGTATCGTGTTACGTTAAATTGAATCC
>JBMYPG010000112.1:0-10642 GCA_049600095.1 Pikeienuella sp.
GCCGCGCCGAGGTAACAGTCGGTCGCGACGCTTTAAAAGACATGCTGAAAAACGGCGCAGCCGCACCGGGCGCACCGTTCGAAGCACTCGAAGTGCTCTCACCTGCTAAAGATTACAAAAATCGCCACGCCTCAATCATGCTAGCGTGGGAGGCGACGTTGGCCGCAATGGATCAGGCCGCCGAAACAGCGGCCCAATCAGGCGCCTGCTAAAGCGCAACACCAGTTAATCGAGACAATTCCTCGATCGCAGGGCGCATATCTCCCAGCGGCGCTTTTATCGTTTTCATGCCCATGTCCCGTGCGGGTTTCAGATTCACGCCAAGGTCATCGATAAACGCGCAATCCTCTGGCGCAAGGCCAAGCGCATCGCACATCATCTGATAAATCTCAGGCTCTGGCTTACGAACACCCACCTGAGCAGATTCAATCACATGCTCAAAATGGCCGAACACCTGCGCAATAACCGGCCCGGTATCCTCACCACGCACCCAATCCGATGCACCGCTATCCGGCATATTATTGGTGATACACCCGGTTCTGACACCAGCTTCGACCAGCGTTAAATAGGCTTCCACCATTTCGGGGCGAATCGTCATTTGCAGCAAAGACATCAATGTCCTACCTGACATTTCATGGCCGGCCTCTTTAGTCTCAGCCGCGAAATCAACGTCGAAAGTATCCAGCGCACATTCACCACGCTCGTAACGCGCAAACGCACCATCCTCCATCCGCGCCTTGATCACCTTGCCGATGAAGTTTTCGGGCAAATTGTGTTCACGCTCATACTCAGCAAAATGTACGACCGGAGAAATCGTAAATACGCCGCCGAAATCGAATATAACTGCTTTGACGGTCATGTAACTTTTCCTGTTTGATTTTTGCTCCGCACCTTCATCGCCTGAAAACCGGACTTTCGCCACCGCAAAATCTAAATGCAGTGACTATTCATCGAATTACGGTCACAAAAACGCGATGGGTCCGTGCCAAATTCCACATCCGAATCCATCAGTCCGCTAACCGCACGAATCAAATATCGCCGACTCAGCACCACACATTCACTGCACGTCAGATAGGCGAATGGTGGCAACAACCGCCCCAAACATCCACAACCAACAGTCTGAAAAGACGCCGAAATCCGCTTTTTCCTAGGAAAACCACACTACCCAGCGTCATTCGGCGGGGGCAGTGGCGGAGAGACAGGGATTCGAACCCTGGGAGGCTTGCACCTCAACGGTTTTCAAGACCGCCGCATTCGACCACTCTGCCACCTCTCCGTAGCGGGTCTGCAGGGCGGTATCTAACCGGGGAATGCGCCCACGTCCAGACGCTAATCTGTTCACTTTGGTCGCAATCTACGATAGGCTGAAAAAAAAGCCGCAAAAGACGGCCCGAACACGACACGAGCAGCAATACAAGCACTGAGGCGGAGAGCTAAAATGACTGACCAAAAAACGGGTTTTCCCGTGGGCAGCTTACCTATGCGCAGGTTATCAATGGGTAGTTTTTCAGACTACAGCTTAACAGCCCGCCGCATCGCCTTGCCGATTTTGGCAGCGACACTTTTTGTTGCCTCATGCGCGGAAACGCAATTGGGCGCGCAAATCGCCAAAAACGCAGTACGAACAGACCCTGAACCTCGCCAAGCGGCAGAGGCGGCGAATCCAACCGACCCAAGTTTGGCACCCGAGGAATTCGACGCAACCGGCCTTACCATCTGGGATGGCAAACTGACCTTACAGGGCGTTTGGGTTGCTCACCCCCTTGCCTACCGCGCCCGCCGCGTTCGTGTTGTAAACAGTGAAACAGGCCAATTGGTTGAAGGCGCGATGTTCCGCCGCGACCCAACACTCTCTGGCCCCTCAATCCTGGTATCATCTGACGCCGCGCTAAACTTGGGCCTAAAACCGGGCCAACCGACTGAATTGCAAATCGTTGCTCTCCGCGAAGAAGGTTTCCAACAAGCCACTTCAACAGCGACCCTTCCGGCAACGACAACTCCTGCGCCAGCTCCATCCGGCATTGGCACCCTCGCCCCGGCACCTGAACCAGTTGAAACCGCTGCGCTTCCTCAACCTCAACCGGTGATCAATCCAGCTCCAACAACCGAAACCCAACCGGTCAGCGGTCAGGTGCTTACACCTCAACCCGCCGCGCCAGCAGCGTCAACAACCGTTGCCGCCGCCCCGACAAAAATCGAAGGCACCGGCCCATCCAAACCAGTCGTCGAAGGGCTATCCCCCGGCATCTATGTTCAGGCGGGTGCTTTCGGTGTCGAAGGTAACGCGGATGCATTGGTCAAAAAATTACGCCGCTCAGAATTACCAGCCCAATACGTTAAGCGAAATGTGAACGGTTCGATTTTCAACATCGTTATGATCGGCCCATTGCGTAACGATGCAGAGGTTGAGCGCGCAAAAGCAACGGCAAAATCCATCGGCGTTTCAGGCGCCAGAAAGGTCACGCTATGATAAAGAGCCATTCTTTTAGCGTATTCTCAACCCGTGCTTTAACTGGCGCTGCGCTGGCTCTTTCTCTCATCACGACCAACGCCTCTGCACTCGACACCGCCGCCCGTTCTGCCATGGTGGTCGATATGACATCAGGCGCAGTCCTGATGGCCAAAAACGAAGACACCCCTATCCCGCCCGCATCCATGTCCAAACTCATGACCCTGAACATGGTGTTTGAGGCATTGGCGCAGGGCCGGCTTTCCCTCGACGAAAAATTCCGTGTTTCTGAAAAAGCATGGAAAATGGGCGGCAGCCGCATGTTCGTGCGCGAAGGCGACCGCATCCGGATCGAAGACCTCATTCGCGGCGTCATCATCCAATCCGGCAACGACGCCTGCGTTGTTTTGGCCGAGGGGCTTGCAGGTTCCGAAGCAGCTTTTGCCGCCCGCATGACCGAACGGGCGAGAGAGCTTGGCCTGTTGAACAGCACCTTTGCTAACGCCACCGGCTGGCCGCATCCAGATCACCGGATGAGCGCGCGAGACCTTATCACGCTATCCAGTCGCCTGATGTCAGAATTCCCGCAGTATTACAGCTATTTCGCTGAAACTGAGTTTACATGGGATGGCGTCACCCAGAAAAACCGCAATCCGCTTCTTTATCTCGACATGGGCGCCGATGGCCTGAAAACGGGGCATACAGAGGAAGCAGGCTATGGCCTCGTCGGTTCAGCCATTCGCAACGGTCGCCGCATCGCCTTTATGATCACGGGTCTGGACAGCGCCAAAGCCCGTTCGGTCGAAAGCGAGCGCATCGCCACTTGGGCATTCAGAGAATTCAAAACCGCCCCCGTTGCATCCCCCGGTCAGATTGTAGGCGAGGCCGAAGTCTGGATCGGCGCCACCGATACCGTTGCCCTGACACCTGCGCGCGAAGTGATCGCCACCGCCCCCTATGGCGGCCTGGATAAAGTCAAAACCACCATCCGCTACAACGGCCCACTAGAGGCACCGATTGTAGCCGGTCAGGAAATTGCAGAGCTTGTCATCACCGCTCCCGGCCTCGCCCCGACGATCACACCGCTGGTCGCTGCGCACAGCGTTGACAAGGGCGGCGTGCTCGCCCGCGTAACTGGTGCCGTTCAATTGATGTTGGGCGGCGATGACGCCGAAGAAGAAACGGACGCATCCGAGTGAACGAAGACCAAGTACAGGGCCTGTTTGTCACCATCGAAGGCATTGATGGTGCAGGGAAATCCACCCAAGCCCGCCTCCTCGCAGATCGCCTCCGCGCAACAGGCCGTCAAGTCGTCCTCACCCGCGAACCCGGCGGTGCACCGGGTGCCGAGGAAATTCGCGCGTTATTGGTGGAGGGCGACCCAGACCGCTGGTCGCCAACCACCGAAATGCTGCTGTTCTTCGCGGCCCGTCAGGATCACGTCGAAAAAACCATCCGCCCAGCACTGGACGCTGGCGCAGTCGTCATCTGCGACCGCTTCACCGACAGCACCCGCGCCTATCAGGCAACTGCCCGCCCCGCAGACGCTGGCGCCGCTCGGGCGAAAATTGACCTCATCCACGATCAAATCATCCAGCTTGACCCCGATCTAACCCTTGTCTTCGACATGGACCCATCGCAGGCTCTTAATCGCGGCCTGGCCCGTGATAATGGCGATGATCGGTTTGAACAGATGGGCGATGGGTTTCAGGCAAAGCTGCGCGATAACTTCCAATCACTGGTCGATGAATTTGACCGCTGCGTGAAAATCGATGCACAGGGTGAACCGGACGAAGTCGCAACCCGTGTGTGGGCAGCTTTCCGAGACTGGCCAAAACTGAGAGGGCCGGAGGACTAATGTCCAATGACCTTCCCTCCCCAGATCAGGTAGGCGACGCCCCCCACCCCAGCGCAACACTGGCGCTTTACGGTCAGGATCAGGCACAGAACGATTTCCTAAGCGCATGGGGCGCTGGTCGTCTCCACCACGCATGGCTGCTCACCGGTCCTCGTGGCATAGGCAAAGCAACCCTCGCTTACCGCATGGCCCGAACCCGCCTTGCAAATGATGATGACGAAGACGGCCTGTTCGGCGCGCCAGAACCGCCCCATACGTTGGCGATGGAGGCTGACCACCCCATCATGCGCCGCATCTTGGCAGGGGCCGAACCACGCCTGTTTACCCTGCGTCGAACGGTTAACCAAAAAACCAACAAGCTGAACACGGTTATCCGTGTTGATGACGTGCGAAAGCTAAAGGATTTCTTTCAGCTTAGCGCCGCAGATGGCGGCTGGCGTGTTGCCGTTGTGGACGCGGCAGAAGAAATGAACGTAAGCGCCGCCAACGCCTTACTGAAGTTTCTTGAGGAACCACCCGCAAAAACCATGCTGATCCTGATCAGCCATGCCCCCGCACAACTTCTGCCCACCATCCGCTCTCGCTGCCGCACCCTAAACCTCCACGCGCTCAGCCCTGATAATCTGGCAAAAGCATTGGAAACCGCTGAAATGGACGGCGCGAACAATCCCGCGCTGGCTGCCCTATCCGGCGGCTCAGCAGGCGAAGCCATCCGCCTGAACGAAGGCGGCGGGCTAACGCTATACGCCCGCATCGTCCGCTTAATGACCGGCGCACCCGGCATGGACCGGCCAGAAATGATCTCAATTGCAGAGGCATGCATGGGCCGAGATGCCGAATCCACCTACGACCTCACCGTCCGTTTGGTTGACCTCTGCCTCTCCCGCTTGGCCATCGCCGGGGCCGCCGGGCCGCCTGTCATGGCAGGTGCACCCGATGAACCGGCCCTGATGCAACAGCTCAGCGCCTCCCCCGCCGCAGCGCGCCTCTGGGCCGATACCGCCGCCCAGATCGCGTCAAAGACCGCCAGCGCCCGCGCCGTAAACCTTGACCCTGCGCAAGTGATGCTTGATACGTTCTTTGAAATTGACGCGACGGCGCAAAAGGCGCGCGGCGCATAAACGACTGAGTTATCGGACACCGCGCATGCTTCCAGAGATCGTAGACAGCCATTGCCATTTGGACTTTCCTGATTTTGCGAATGAATTGCCCGATGTCGTCAACCGCGCCGTCGCCGCTGGCGTCCGCCGCATGGTCACGATCTGCACCAAACTACCCAACGAACCGTCAGTTCGCGCGATTGCAGAGGCTCATGATCCGGTATTCTACGCCGCAGGCGTTCATCCGATGAGCGTTGCCGAGCACGCCCCAATAACTCTCGAAGATCTCACCACAATTGCCACCCACCCCAAAATGGTCGGCATCGGCGAAACCGGTTTGGATTATTACTACACCAAAGACAGCATGGCCGTGCAGCAGGAAAGCCTACGCCTCCATATCGAAGCTGCCCGCCGCACCAGCCTCCCCCTCATCATCCATTCCCGCGATGCAGATGATGACATGGCCCGCATATTGTCCGAGGAACACGCCGCGGGCGCATATACCTGCGTCATGCACTGCTTCAGCTCTGGCCGAGCACTGGCCGAAACTGCACTAGGCCTTGGCTTTTACCTATCTATGTCCGGCGTCGCGACATTCAAAAACGCCCACAGCGTTCGCGAGGTTTTCGCTGATGCACCACTAGACCGCATTCTTGTTGAAACCGACGCCCCTTACCTCGCCCCACAACCCCATCGCGGCAAACGCAATGAACCAGCCTACACAGCATTAACCGCACAGGTCGGTGCCGATGTGTTCGGCGTCAGCATCGAAGAATTCGCCACCGCCACCACCGCAAACTTCGACCGGCTGTTCAGCAAGGCTGCCGCATGGCGCAAGGCAGAGGCTGCCTAATGGCCCTCCTGCGTTTTACCATCTTGGGCTGCGGCTCCTCTGGCGGCGTTCCCCGTTTAGGTGGCCACTGGGGTGCCTGTGATCCAACCAACCCCAAAAACCGCCGCCGCCGTTGCTCTATGCTGGTCGAACGTTTCGCAGGCGATACTGAAAAAAGCCAAGACGTCACCCGCGTTCTGATCGACACCAGCCCAGACTTACGCGAACAATTGCTGGACGCCGGCATCGGCAACCTCGATGGCGTGCTCTACACCCACGAACATGCCGACCACGTCCATGGGCTGGATGACCTGCGCATGATCGTTTTCAACCAGCGACGCCGCCTGCCGGTCTGGGCCGACGAAAAAACCAGCGCTTCACTACTGGACCGCTTCAACTACGCCTTTGTGCAGCCAGAGGGCAGCCCCTACCCCCCGATCCTAGACCTCCGCCCGCTGGATGGTCCGGTGACTGTTGAGGGCGCAGGTGGCCCGATTGACGCCACCCCCTTCCTCGTCAATCACGGCTCTATCGACAGCCTCGGTTTTCGCATCGGCCCGCTAGCCTATCTGCCCGATGTGGCAGAAATGTATGACGACGCATGGCCCATCATCAAAGGTGCCGAATGCTGGGTCGTTGACGCCCTCCGCTACACCCCGCACCCAACCCACACCCACCTCGAAAAAACCCTCGGCTGGATTGAAAAATCCGGTGTGCCCACGGCTGTAATCACCAACATGCACATCGACATCGACCACGCGACGGTAGAGGCTGAAACACCAGACCACATCACCGCCGCCTACGATGGCCGCCGGTTAGAGTTTCTAGTGTGAGGCACCACCACATCCCTCATCTTTGGTCAAAAAATACCTCCTGCCCTCCCCGCCAGGCGCATCAGGGGCACCGCCCGCAGGGCGAGAAATATGCGGCCACCCCATGCTGACAATTCTAAACGTCGTCATCCCGGTATTCCTGATCGTTGGCGCAGGTTATTTTTGCCTTAAATTCAAATGCCTAAGCGCAGAAACGGGAGAGGCCCTTACCAAGTTCACTCAAAATTTCGCAGTACCATGCCTGCTGTTCATGGCACTTTACCGTTTGGATTTCTCAGCCAGCTTTGATGGCGAACTTATGCTCGCCTTCTATTCCGGCGCGCTCATCAGCTTCGGCCTCGGCTACCTCGTAGCCCGCCACGGCTTCAAACGTCGCCCCGGTGAATCCGTCGCTATCGGTTTCGGCGCCTTCTTCTCCAACTCGGTCTTGCTTGGCCTACCAATTATGGAGCGTGCTTTTGGCAGCGAGTCATTGGCACCTAACTACGCGCTAATCTCCATTCACGCGCCGATCTGCTATTTCTGTGGCATCACAGCGATGGAATTTGCCCGTGCCGATGGCCGCACAATAGGCGAGACAATGCAGGTCGCGACCAAGGCAATGTTCCGTAATACCATCTCCATCGCCTGCGCCGCTGGTTTTGTCGCCAATGTCAGCGGTCTGCCCATTCCAGCGCCGGGTGAAGCTGCCCTCGACATGGTTGCCCGCGCCGCCCTGCCCGTCGCCCTCTTCGGCCTCGGCGGTGTGCTCAGCCAATACCGCATCCGCTCAGCCATCAATCAGGCGCTGGCCATCGCTGGCATCTCTCTGATCATCCACCCCGCCATCACCTATGTACTGACCGCCCATGTTTTTGGGCTAGAGCAAGGCTTCGTCCGCTCAGCCGTCGTCATGGCCGCAATGGCCCCCGGCGTAAACGCCTACGTCTTTGCCTCCATGTACAACCGAGCGCAGGCCGAAACTGCAACCGCAGTCATCCTTTCCACTGCCCTATCCGTCATCAGCGCATCAGGTTGGCTATGGCTGCTGGGCGGGTCACTCGGGTAAACGAGCGATCAAATCGTTTCAATAATCTCAGCGCCCGCTGTAGGGTTCAGGCATGGCCCGACAGAATCCACATAAACCATTCTCCCCAGACCCAGAACAAATGGCCTTTGCCCCTGATGTATCCGGCAATGATATCAACGGCCTAGGTGATCCAACCGAGCGCCCCGCCGAAATGGTCTATTGGTCGCCTGACCCCGACAACATCCCCCACGGCCAGATGCAGCGTTGGTTCTACACCCGCGACCCCGGCGATCCCCACATTGCAAAAGCGCGGGCAGAGCGGATTGAAATACTAAAACCGCAACCACCGGAGGTTACAGGCGAACCAGCACAGCGCAGCCCGTCAGACTGGACCAGCGCGCTCCAATCCTTCGCTGAAACAGCACCATTCGAAATGGTCGGCGTCGCCGAAATACGCCCCGAATACCTAACCGCCGGGGCAACCACGCCAGAAACTCGCGTGATCATCATCGGCGTTTCCCATAATTACGAAGAAATCTCTCAGGCCCCCACCACACGCGCAGGGGCTGAAGTCCTCCGCCAGTACGGCCGGGCCGGGGCTGCCGCCAATCTCACCGCCGGTTGGCTACGCGAACAAGGCTGGCCCGCCCGCCCCGTCACCGGCCCAATGACGGGCGAGCTACTCATGATTCCACCAGCAATCGACTGCGGGTTTGGAGAGCTTGGCAAACATGGCTCTATCATCTCAACAGAACACGGCTCATCCTTCCGCCTCGCCGCCGTCTTAACCGACGCGCCACTCGCTCCGACACCTGCGCGCGATCATGGCATAGATGACTTCTGCCAGAACTGTCGAATATGTGAGGACGCCTGCCCGCCGGAGGCTCTATCCCCCGACAAACAACTCGTCCGGGGTCAAACCAAATGGTACGTCGATTTCGACAAATGCCTGCCGTTCTTTAATCAACATCAGGGTTGCGCCATCTGCATCGCCGTATGCCCATGGTCCCGCCCCGGCGTCGGCCTGAACCTCGCGGCAAAACTAGCCCGACGTAAAACCCGCCTAGCAGAGCCTCAATAGTTCCCGCCCTCATCATCATAATCAGGCTTACCTTCACCATCCACCTTACCGGAATAGGCGATCGCCCCACCACCGGGCGGTGTTGTCGGCGGCGGCGTCGGTGCTGCCCCCAAATCACAACCATTGGCATCACAACGGGCAAAAACAGGTGCTTCCAGGGTAATCGGCAGTGGGTTGTTGCGCGGGCTTACCTCAACCACGCCCTTTACAACCCAAATCCGCACCTCATCATTTCCAACCGCCTCAGCACTAAAATCCGTTCCCCGAATGCCCAGATAAGCCACCGGCGTAAAAATCGAATAACGTGATTTCTTCATCCGCCCCGATGTAAACCGAAGCGCACCTTTCAACAGCGCCAGATCAAACCGACCCGCGCCGTTTTCGCGATAAACATAATCATCAATCTTAACCCGCGCATTTGGCGCAACGGTTAGCGAAGTTTCATCCTTAAACCGCGCAACGATCCAGGATTCCGTCTCAGTCTCCAACTCGGCGAGGTGAAACACATTATCACCAGAGGCAACCGAATTGCGTGACCCACCATCAGCCGTCTGATATCCCGTCTGAACCAGCTTTTCGACATTCCCAATCGCAGACTGCGCCTGCGCCGACAGCGAAACACCCAGGCTGGCGCAAACGGCCAGCGCCACAAACCGAAGCCAGCTCACCAGTTTTTCTCCGTCTGCTGCTTAAAAATATTCGTCTCTCGGTTAAACACGACCTTGTCGTTCACTTCATAAACAAAGCAGGCCCGCTTCCCATTCTTGGTACAATATCCCATGGCCTTCTCGACAGCAGCGTCAGCACTGGCCTCATCATAGGCAAACCCGTATCCGCCATTGCGTGATAGGACGAGCGCCTTGTGCCCAGACTGTCCGATGTAATCATCAGACAACCGATCGCGCCCTTTGGACCAAATGAAGGGGATAGAGTTTATATCCAACTCCCGCACATAACGGATCTGCGGCGGATACTCGCGAAACTCAACATTCTCACCATTCATCGCCGCCAACCCACAACGCTCCTGCGCCGCATGTTCGCATTTCTGCAAGGCTCCGCGCACCAAATCGCCAGCCTCTCCCCGCCCACTGGCGGTCGAGCCCCAGTATCCAGACCGCGAAATGGCCAGCGTATAGGTGTCCTGCGATCGAGACCGGTCATAATCCTTCTCAATCTTACCCCGCGTGCGATCACTGACATGCGGCACATCAGAAACATCCAAGGCTTGCGCAGCCAAGGGCAGGCAAAAGGCCGAAATCAAAGATACAAGAAACACAATTCGCATGACCAAACTCTCCCGTAATTCACCCAACACCTCACTAAAGGCAGCAAAAAACGGGCTGTCAAACCATTTAGAGCGACACGCTGAATATATTCACTATTTATTCCCCTCCTGCTTTAATCCGCTGCTGCTACTACAACTACACTTACTACTAATAGAAGCAGTAGTAGTAATACTACTGCCTCTGCACATGCATAT
>JBMYPG010000113.1:0-10540 GCA_049600095.1 Pikeienuella sp.
TCAGGTATTCACTTGGCCCGATGAGACAGCGTTTACAGAGTAAAACGCGTTCATCGGGCCAAGTGAATGCGATTTGGTGCGACACGCTCTAACGGCTTTTTGTCGCCCAATCCAACGCATCATCCAGCCGATCATTGCCCCAAAACAACTCGCCGTCACTTGTCCGCCATGTAGGGGCACCAAAAATACCAATTTGCCGGGCCTGTTCTGTGCTCATCCTCAGTTTGTTTTTGTTGTCGTGTGATCGTGCAACCTCAATAATCTCAGCGGCGTTATCCACGCTTTTACTTAACAAAGCAGACAGGTGGGTAGGATCGGAAATGTTTCGTCCCTCTGCAAACTGACTGGCAAACACCGCCCGCGTAAAAGTGGTGCGGGCCGTCTGATCCGTTAAGGCAGTTGCGATCCTCGCGGCATGAAGCCCGTTCTGCGGAAATGTGTCTGGTTTGGAAAATGCCAAACCCAGTTTCGCGCATGTCCTCTCCAGATCGCGCCACATGTAAGCCCCTTTAGCAGGCTGAAGATTGAAGGGAGAAGTCGTCCACCCCTGATCCTGAAAAATCGGGCCGAGAAGAAAGGGTTTTAAATCAATCTGAATGCCAAGCGCCGCCGCATCCTCATGCGCCCGCATAACAGCGGGATACGAATAGGTGCTCGCAAACTCATACCAGAGTTCAACGACTCTATTCATGGTAAGCCTTTCTGCTCGGATTAAACCTGGGCGCAAACTTCACCAGCACCCAAACTCTAAAGCTCTTTCGCCAGTTTGCGCAGCTCAAACTTCTGAATTTTCCCGGTGGAGGTTTTAGGCAGCTCCAAAAACACCACCGTTTTCGGAGCTTTGAATCGCGCCATATGCTGCTGGCAATAGGTGATCAGCTCAGCAGAGCTAACCTCCATCCCGGCCTTCAACTCAACGAAAGCACAGGGCGTTTCACCCCATTTATCATCGGGCCGCGCAACAACAGCACAGGCCGTTACCGCGGGGTGTTTAAACAGCACATCCTCAATTTCGATGGAGGAGATATTCTCACCCCCCGAAATAATGATATCCTTCGCCCGGTCCTTTAGCTGAATATACCCATCAGGATACATCACCCCCAGATCACCAGTATGGAACCACCCGCCGCGAAATTCCTTTTCCGTCGTCGCAGGGTTCTTCAAATACCCTTTCATCACCACATTGCCGCGCACCATCACCTCACCAATGGTTTCCCCATCCGACGGGGTTTCGACCATCGTTTCGGGGTCACGTACCGACAGATCATCCATCGCCAGATACCGCACTCCCTGACGCGCTTTTTTCTGCGCACGGCCAGCTTTGTCGAGTGCATCCCATTCCGGTTTCCATTCATTGATGATCGCCGGGCCATAAATTTCGGTCAGGCCATATAAGTGAGTGACATTGAAACCAGCCTCACCCATCGCTGCCAAAACAGCCTCTGGTGGTGGCGCAGCGGCGGTCAGGAATTCTACCGTTTGGCTAAACTCACGCTGTTCCTCTGCTGGGGCATCCAGCATCGTCTGCATGACAATTGGCGCGCCGCACAGATGCGTAACACCGTGATCTGCCAAGGCATCGTAAATCGGCTTGGCCCGTACTGCTCGCAAACAGACATGAGTGCCCGCCACCGCAGATAACGTCCAAGGAAAGCACCAGCCATTGCAGTGGAACATTGGCAGCGTCCACAAATAGACAGAGCTTTGCGACATCATCGCATGCAAGGCATTCCCTTGCGCCAACAACGCCGCGCCCCGATGGTGATAAACCACCCCCTTGGGATCGCCCGTAGTGCCAGAGGTATAATTGAGCGCAATCGCATCCCACTCATCCCCCGGCGTAACCCAAGCAAACTCTGGGTCGCCATTTGCCACAAAGTCCTCATAACTCACCGCGTCCAAAACCGGAGACAATCCGCTTTCTGGATCGCAATATTCAATCACCAAGGGCGCGGCCTTGCAGGACTTCAAAGCCTCCGTCGCCAACCCGGCCAATTCACTATCCACGATCAAAACCTTGGCGTCACCATGGTCAAAGATGAAGGCGATATTGGCCGCATCCAATCGGGTGTTGATGGCATTCAAAACACCGCCACACATCGGCACACCATAATGAGCCTCCAACATTGCAGGGGTGTTCAGCAACAGCGCCGCAACGGTATCATTCTTGCCAACACCATGCGCCGCCAAAGCCGAGGCCAACTGCCGCGACCGTCCATAAAAATCACAATAGCTCCGCCGCAAATCACCATGAATAATCGCGGTCTTATCTGGATGGATCAGCGCCGCCCGCTGCAAATAACCCAACGGCGACAACGGCTGATAATTGGCAGGGTTACGATCAAGACCAGTGTCGTATTTAGAGGCAGTCATGGCAGGTGCTCCGCTAGGCAAGTTGTTATCACTTTGCTATCGGATTCGCTGCGTTAGTCAAACAGGGAATGGAACAAGCGGCCTTTCCTATTCATTCCCGCAGATATCCTAAGCATCGGCCCTGCGCGATGTGACTTTGGTGAGCGGGCTCAAATTTAACCAGGCCGCCAACCCATCCCGCGCCCATCCATCGCCCAAAACCTCCAGATTTTGCGCCTCTATCGCTGCCGGCACCGTTAGGTCGCCGCGAATGATGTAAATCGCATCGGGCAGGGTGCAAGCCAGATATAAGTTTATATCACCGCCGGGGTCGTCGACGCATAACTCGCATCGCCCCTTTTGATTCAAAAACCACCAATACCGCTTTTGCTCGGTCTGATCGGTCAACTCCAATCGGATAAGGCACCGCTTCGCCCCAAATGCTTCTGGGTCAGAGGAGCTTTCGAGGCTCCACACCAACAGCCCCAGATCAATTTCATGTTCCTTCAGTTCCCGCCGGGTCCAGCTTTGCCCCCACACGCCAAGCGCCTCAACCAAAGGCACAAATTCGCGGCCCGCCTCGGTCAAAATGTAACCGTGGTGACTGCCGCCCATGTTGTGGCGCGCAACAACGCCTTCCTCAATCAGCCATTTTAGACGGGTCGATAAAAGCGAAGGCGACATCAGCGGCACCCCACGTTTCAACTCAGAAAATCGCCTTGGCCCACCAGCAAGATCGCGCATGATCAATGCATTCCACCGCTCACAGAAAATCTCTGCCGCCTTGGCGACCGGGCAAAATTGACCGTAGGATTTCACGTCACGCACCCCGCAATATGGTACAGTTCTAGAACTATATTCCGTCAGACAGCCTGTGTCACCTTGGGCGCAAGAACCACTTACCAACAGGTCAATGAACAGGTGAAGCCATGACATCCAATACCGCAGCCGCCGGGCAAGTTTCAAAATCCGCCGCCGAAATCTATGACGAGTTTTTCGTGCCAGCACTATTTGGCGAATGGGCTGGGCGTCTGTGCGATGCCGCCGATGTGGGCTCCGGAATGGATGTTCTGGACATTGCCTGCGGCACCGGCGCGACAACCCGCGAAATTGCCAGCCGTGTAGGTCCCAATGGGACCGTGACTGGTATCGATTGCAACGACGGTATGCTCACCGTGGCGCGGTCGCGTGCGCCCGACATTAGTTGGATAGAGGGGCAAGCAGAGTCGCTGCCTTTCTCGGACGATTCTTTTGACCGGGTATTGTGCCAATTCGGGTTAATGTTTTTTGAAGACCGCGTGAAAAGCCTGCAACAAATGCAGCGCGTATTGCGCCCCGGCGGGCAGATCGCCCTAACAACGTGGGATGATGTGACCAACTCCCCTGGATACGAAGCGATGATTAACCTGATCGACAGCCTTTTTGGCCCCGAACCAGCCAACGCCCTGCGCGCGCCTTATGTATTGGGCGACAGTAAAGGGCTGGAATATTTGCTCACCGTCGGCGGTCTCAACGATGCAACCGTTAGTACCATAACCGGCACAGCCCAATTTGCCTCCATCCGCGAATGGGTCCGCTTGGATGTTCGGGGATGGACGTTAACCGACTACATCGATGACGCTGGCTTCGAAGCTCTAGTCGCAGCAGCCGAGGAAAAATTAGGCCATTTCACGACCAAAGACGGCTCTGTCACCTTCCCAGCACCTGCACATATCGCTGTCTGGCAGCAAGGCTAAAGTCGAAGCTCCTATCCAGAATACGTGTTGGCGCTTTTTCAATACGCCGTAGTGAGTATTTGAGCGATAAAGAATACGAGAAAGAAAACGGGCGGACTTCCATCTTTATCGCATAAATACTCATAAATGCGTTTCGTCAGAAACGCCTTTCAGATCGAATGCCAGCCTTAGCCAATCACCGCTCAATTCACCTCAACCAGCTTCCCAGGATTCAGGATATTGTTCGGGTCAAACACCCGCTTAATATCCGCCATCACTGACCAGCCATCGCCGTGTTCCTCGGCCATATATTTGGTCTTGCCCATTCCCACGCCATGCTCGCCGGTGCAGGTGCCGTCCAGACGTAATGCGCGTTGCGCCATCGCGTGGCTCAAAGCTTTTGCCTTGGCCAGTTCCTCAGGGTTTTCCGGGTCGATCATGATGGCCGAATGGAAATTCCCATCGCCAGCATGCCCGACCATCGGCGCGGGCAGTCCTGCTTCCTCTAAATCCTCGATGGTCTCCATCAATGCTACGGCCAAATTTGAAATCGGAACGCACACATCAGTCGTCATCGCCCGCTTGCCCGGATGCCGCGCCATCATCGCGAAATAACTTTGATGCCGCGCGGTCCACAGCCGGTTGCGATCCTCCAGCGAAGCTGTCCACTCAAACCCGACACAACCAAAATCCTCAGCCACCTCACCAAAACTCTCTGCCTGTTCTTTGGTTCCGGCTTCGGAGCCATGGAATTCAACAAACAAATGCGGCTGAACCGGCATGGTCAGGCCTTTGTAGGCATTCACCGCCTCAATCGAAGCCGCATCAATCAACTCAATCCGCGCCATCGGCACGCCCATCTGAATGGTGGTGATGACGGTGTTCACCGCACTTTCCATAGTATCAAAGGCACAAACAGCGGCGGTGATGCTTTCCGGCTGGCCCTGCAATTTTACCGTCAACTCGGTGATGATCCCCAGCGTGCCTTCGGACCCAATCATCAGTTTGGTCAGGTCATAACCGGCGGATGATTTGCGCGCCCGCGTGCCAGTACGAATGATCCGCCCATCGGCCAGCACCACTTCCAAGGCCATAACATTCTCACGCATTGTGCCGTATCGAACGGCAGTCGTGCCAGAGGCTCGGGTCGCCGCCATTCCGCCCAGCGTCGCGTTCGCGCCGGGATCGACGGGGAAAAACAAACCCGTCGCACGCAAATCTTCGTTAATCTGCTCGCGTGTCACGCCCGGTTGCACAACGGCGTCCATGTCTTCCTGGTGAACTTCCAACACATTGTTCATCTCACCCATGTCGAGAGTGATGCCGCCTCTGATCGGAATCGTATGCCCCTCCAGCGATGTACCAACGCCCCAGGGGATGATCGGACAACCCTCTTCATTGCAAATCTTGACGATTTGGCTCACTTCCTCAGTCGTTTGGGGAAAGGCAACAGCATCGGGCCGCACAGCAGCGTGATAGCTTTCATCGCGCGCATGCTGGTCCCGTATAGCGGTCGAGACATGACAACGATCGCCAATAATTTCCTGAATTCGACCAACAGCAGCTTCTATCGTCATCTCACCCTCCAACACATGCGCAATATTTGGTAAGCTATGTTGTCGCTCTTGCAAAGTAAAAGCCGCATGTGCTTTGTCGGGGAAAGCCAGAGGAGACGACATGACCGCGACGAAAGACACCAGCCCATCCTGCCCTGAACGCGAGTTTCCAAAAGGCGCACTCAGGCTCAGCCGCCAAACGGTGTTACCGGAGTGGATCGACTATAATGGCCACATGAATTTGGCCTATTACATCGTTGCCATTGATCAGGCATTCGATGAGTTGCTGGAAAATTGGTTGGGCATTGGCGAAAGCTTCGTCGCCCGCTCCCGCCTCGGCCCAATGTCACTACAGGCGCAAACATTTTATGTGGAGGAGATGCTGGAGGGCCAGCCATTCTACGTCGACGTGCGCCTCGTTGATTTTGACGCCAAGCGTTTTCATTTCTACGCAGAGATTATGATCGAAGCGGACGAAGAAAATGAAGAACGCCTGTCAGCCGCTTACGAAGCCCTATCAATGTGCGTAGACCTGGACGAACGCCGCTCCGCCCCCTATCCCGAATGGGCGCAAGACCGGATGCAAGCCATGATGGACGCCCAAGCCCACCTGCCACGGCCCGAACGACTGGGCAAAACGATTGGCATTCGGCGGAAATAGGGTGGATGCAACCCACCACCCAAAAGCACCCAACAATTACCACCCCGCCACATGGACCTGCACGCTCAGCGGTAATAAGATGCGCAGCACTGAATAACCGGAGCATTCCTACGTGAGCCTTAACGCCCCTAAACCCGTTGTACTGATCATTCTTGACGGATGGGGCACGCGGGCTGACACCTTTGGTAACGCAGTCGCACAGGCACATACGCCCAGCTACGATGGGCTGGCTGCTGGCCGCATTCCGGCAACCCTCGCATGCTCTGGCCCTGACGTGGGATTGCCAGAGGGACAGATGGGCAACTCCGAGGTCGGCCATACAAATATCGGCGCAGGACGGGTTGTCTGGATGGATTTGCCCAAGATCGATGGCGCGATCAAGGATGGCACATTTGCCACCAACGCTGGCCTGACCAACTTCATCAACAAAATGAAATCCAGCGGCGGCACCGCCCACCTGATGGGGGTGATGAGCCCCGGCGGCGTCCACGCCCACCAACGCCATATCGCAGAGGCTGCGCGTTGCCTGACAAATGCAGGCGTTCTAGTGGCGCTCCATTTGTTCCTGGATGGCCGCGACACCCCGCCGAAGAGCGCTGAAACATACCTACGTGATTTCAAAGCAGACCTTGGCGATGCAGGGCAATTCGCGACCGTAACGGGCCGTTTCTACGCGCTGGACCGCGACAATCGTTGGGAACGGGTTGAAAGCGCCTATAACGCGATTGTAAAGGCAGAGGGCCGCAATGCCCTCACGCCAGAACTTGCAATCAGCGAAGGTTACGAACGCGGCGGCAAAGACGAATTTATCGCCCCCACGGTGATTGATGCTTATCAGGGCATGTCCGATGGCGACGGCGTGATGTTCATGAATTTCCGCGCTGACCGGGCAAGGGAAATCCTCGCCGCGCTGGGCGACCCGGCCTTTACTGGCTTTGACCGGGGGCAGGCCATCAACTTCGCCGCCATGCTGGGCATCGTCGAATATTCCAACAGCCACAATACCTATATGGAAACCATGTTTCCGCCTGCTGACATTGCCAATACGCTAGGCGAATGGGTAGCAAAACATGACAAACGGCAGCTCCGTCTGGCCGAGACAGAGAAATACCCGCATGTCACCTTTTTCCTGAATGGCGGGGCAGAGGCTCCTTACGCTGGCGAAGTCCGATATATGGCGCAAAGCCCAAAGGTGAAAACCTATGATCTGGCGCCTGAGATGGCAGCGGCAGAGGTAACGCGTAATTTGGTCGACGCCATCGCCGCCAAGGAATACGATCTAATCGTAGTGAACTATGCAAACCCCGATATGGTCGGTCACACCGGTGATCTGAATTCCGCAATCAAGGCATGCGAGGCTGTGGATCGTGGTCTGGGTGCCGCTTTGCGCGCCCTCGCGGCCGTCGGCGGCGCGGCCATTGTCACGGCTGATCATGGCAATTGCGAACAAATGATCGATCCCGAAACAGGTGGCGCACACACAGCCCACACCACGACGCCCGTTGCGGCGCTATTGGCAGGCGGCCCCGGTGGCTCTCGGCTCGAAGGGCAGGGCCGTCTGGCCGATCTTGCCCCCACGTTACTGGACTTGATGGGCATGGAACAACCGCCTGAAATGTCCGGCAGATCATTGTTAAAACGCATATGATGACAAAACTGGGCCGCACAAATGTTATTGTCTCCGCTTTTCTGATCGCGGGCTTGGCGCTGACCTTTGTAACGTCCATTGGTGATGCTTCTGCTGATGCCGTGCGGGTATCGCGCCTGTTGGCAAGGGCAGAGGCGGCGATGGCCGCCGCTCAAACACCGAAAGAACGGCTGGCCGCGCTGGGTCAGGCCGCACAAGCGCAAGAGGCTGCGCTGACCAGCCTGCGCGGCGATCTGTTGCGGTTGGCAGGCCGGGGTGCATCGCTCGATGAATCCATGGGGTTGCGCGAACGATCCCTCCGCGCTGTTTTGGCCGCATTGGAACGGCTGGAACGTTCCCCCCGCGCCACCGCACTTACTCACCCCGGCGGTGCCGTCGCCGCTGCCCGCGCGGGTATGACACTCAGCGCCCTTGCCCCGGCCTTGGAAAATGAGGCTGCGCGTCTCCGCATTGCTCTTGATGAGCTAAAGGCCCTGTCCTCTCGTCGCGACGTGGCCCGCGCCGAAGTACGTGGATCACTGGCGATCTTACAAAGCACCCGCGCCGAAATCGCTGAACTGCTGGTGAAAAACCGCAAAACCCGCTCAGTGCCAAGCGCTACGGCAACAAAGATGGCAGAGGAAGCAAAGGCGCTCGCCCGCTCCGCCGCCACCCTGCGCGCACTGGCTTCCGCTTTGCCGCGTTCTCTGCAAAATGATGACCGGGCTGATACGCCGTCGGTCATTGCCGCGCGCGGCGTCCTTACCCAACCTATCGAAGGTGTGTTGCTACAGCGCTGGGACAAGGACGAAGGCGGCGGCGTCGAAATCGCAACATCGGCCTATGCCGAACTATATGCACCCTGGCGCGGCGTTGTCCGTTTTGCCGGGCCATTCGCTGATCACGGAAATCTGATTATCCTTGAGCCTGAAGAAGGTGTGCTATTTGTCTTCGGCGGATTGGGTGAAACCCGATATGAAATAGGCGACACAGTGCTTGCAGGTGAAGCTCTCGGTGCAATGGGCGGTCCACAACCCCTTGCCGAAGAATTTTTGATCTTAGCGGATCAGGAAACTGGCGATTTACCGCCAGAGAGGTTCTATATGGAAGTTAGGCGAAATGGCACGCCGGAGGACCCGGCGACTTGGTTTGCTTTGATGACAGAAAAAGGTGACGGATAATATGAAACAGACATTTATTGCGGCAATCGGCGGCGCAGCGCTGGGCGTTCTCGCCGCGACGCAACTGACGTCGCCATCCATTGCGCAGCAGAATGATCCAAGCACGACCTACGAATATCTCGACCTGTTCGGCGATATCTTCGAACGGGTCCGCAGCCAGTACGTCGAAGAAGTGAATGAAAAAGAGCTGATCGAAAGCGCGATCAACGGCATGCTCACATCGCTGGACCCGCATTCCAGCTATCTTGCACCAAAGAACTTCGAAGACATGCGGGTTCAGACCAAAGGTGAATTTGGCGGGCTCGGCATCGAAGTGACGATGGAAGATGGCTTTGTGAAAGTCGTCGCCCCAATTGACGAAACACCAGCCGCCGAAGCAGGCATGCAGGCGGGCGACTTCATCACCCACCTGGACGGCGAACATGTCCTCGGCCTAACGCTTTCCGAAGCAGTTGAGCGTATGCGTGGTAAAGTTGGTGAAGCACTGACAATCACCGTCGTTCGCGAAGGTGCCGAAGAACCATTTGATGTTGTGATCGTCCGTGACACCATCAAAATCCGCGCCGTCCGCGCCCGCGCCGAAGGTGACGTAGGTGTTGTTCGCATCACCACCTTTAACGAACAGACCGATGTGAATCTGAAATCCAGCATCGAAAAACTGACCGAGGAAATTGGCGCTGAAAACCTAAAAGGTTTTGTTATCGACCTGCGCAACAACCCCGGTGGCCTGCTCAATCAGGCAATCTCGGTGTCGGATGCTTTCCTTGAAAAAGGCGAAATCGTCTCAACCCGTGGCCGTGACCCGCGCGACAGCGAACGCCACAACGCACAGCCGGGCGATCTGACCAACGGCCTGCCATTGGTCGTGCTGATCAATCAGGGCTCCGCCTCAGCGTCTGAGATTGTCGCCGGTGCATTGCAGGATCATCGCCGGGCGATCATTCTGGGTGCCAAAAGCTTCGGCAAGGGCTCCGTCCAGACCATCATGCCACTGCAAGGGCAGGGTGCGATGCGCCTGACCACAGCCCGCTACTACACACCATCGGGCCGGTCTATTCAGGCATTGGGCATTGAACCAGACATTCTGGTTGAACGCCGCCGTCTGGATACAGAGGAAGAAGGCGACAACCCACGCGCCCGCCGTTCCGAAGCTGACCTGCGCGGCAGCCTCGAAAACACATTGACCGAGGATGAGATTGATCTGCTGGTCAAAGAACGTGAACGTCTGGAAGCAACCGCCAAATTGCGCGGCGAAGACCTGCAATTGGCCTATGCTCTCGACCTGTTGGCGGGCCTTTCAGTCTATTCCAATCGTTAAGGCTGCAAAGACAGTGAAGCAGGCAATTTGTGGCCAAGGTCAGGCGACCAAAACCCAGATGCAGAACATGGTGATTCGGATTTTGAGTTTGACTGAAAATCCAGGCGAGGACGCAGCAGATGCACTCGGT
>JBMYPG010000114.1:0-10503 GCA_049600095.1 Pikeienuella sp.
CACCGAAGGCTGCGCGGAGCGGATCGAAATTTCCTATAGCGCTCAAGCGCCAAAGATACGACTGACCGCTCTCTCCCATCAGCGGACTTCAGACACCCGCTAAAAAAGGTCAGTCGTTACCAGTCCGCGTCGCATTGCGCCCCACCACTGCGGCGCGGACTTTCACCAGATTCGGAGAGCATTCTATTAGTTCACAGACCAACCTGCGCCTATACTCATTGCCGCTTAATGCCGAACTGCCCGAATGATCTCAGCCGTTTCCGGCCATCCTTCAATCTCTGACGAAATCACAACAACAGTTTCTTCACCGGCACGTGCCAAAGCTGCACCAATGTCTTCTGTCCGCTCAGCATCCCGGCGGGCAAGGTCCATCAGTGCTGGATCAGTCTCCGAAGGCCGGCAAATTACAGCAGCATTTTGCAACCGCTGCACAGCACGCAACGGCGTTAGATCAGGGGCCTCTGGCATTTCAATTATCGTCAAACCACCACCGGGCGCACCGGGTGCATGGCCCATTGCAGCAGCGTCACGGATCATCTGAACAGCGGCCTCATTTTCCCCAGCACGCCATGCGGCCCAAGGCGCGCCACGCACAGCCCAATCCCAAAACGCGAGGCGGTCTTTGGCCTCAACTTCCTCAGCCACCTGATCACGTTGCCGCCCAATCATCGCAATGAACGGGCCAAGGTCAGCCGATAACAGCCCCTCAACCGTGGTCTTCACGGACTTTGCCAGCACCGGCGCAGCGCCCTCGGTTCCAACCGCCACCACCACCGGGTCACGGTCGACAATTGCCGGGGTGATCATATCGCATTCGTCTGGCCGGTCGATCACATTCACCACCGCCCCGCCAGCACGGGCATGATCCGCGATTTCCAGGTCCAGTTCCTCATCCTCGGTCGCGATAAATACATAATGCGCAGAGGAAAGCGTTGCAGCGTCAATATCTTGCGCAACATGCACGGCCCTACCTGCCTCAACCAAACCGGCCAATTCAGGGATCAGGTCTTCTGACAGAATGAACAATCGCGCCTCAGTCCGCGCTAATAACCGCACTTTCTGGGCTATCTGCTCACCACCGCCCGCCAAAACAACATTCCGGCGGGCCAGGTCGAGGAACATGGGGAAATAGCGCATGACTTGACGGCTCCTATTTTGGCTCAGTCATTAACGCAATCATCTCAAACATAACAGCCGCCGCTGTTCGCGCGGTGATCATATTGGAGCTGTCACGGGTTGGCATCAGGCACACAACATCGCCGCCAATAATGTTCATCCCACGCACGCCATGCAGCAACGCCAGTGCCTCATCCACCTGAAACCCCTGCTCACCGGGTTCCAAATTGCTGACCCCCGGTGCAACGGTCGGGTCGAGGCAATCAAGGTCAAAGGTGATATAGACCGGCTTTCCCGCCAACCGCTCCCGAATATGCGCCAGCGCGGCCTCCAACCCCATGCGCCGATATTCCTTCATCGTGATGACAGAATACCCATAATCATAACTCGGTTGCAGCCAATCGAGCGTTCGGGGGTTACCGCGAATACCAATCTGGACGCTATGCTTGGGGTCAACCTGGCCCTGATCAGCCAGATAAGCCCCCCAATGGGCCGCAGATTTCTTGGCCCCGAGGAAATGTGGCACATTCGCAAACACATCCGTATGCGCATCAAGATGTAACAACGCAACAGGCTCGCCGCCCGCAAGTTTTCCCCGCCCCAACGCCTGCAAAACGCCACCAGTGATCGAATGGTCGCCCCCAATCGTCACCGGTCGCGTGCCAGCCGCATCAATCTTGGCAAAAAAATCGGTGATCCGCTGAATAGATGCCTCGTTATCATTTGCCTCCGGCAACGGCACATCTCCAAGGTCGGCAATCCGCGCCGCCTCCCACGGGTCAAACCCCATTTCCAAATGAATGCGCCGCGCCTGCGCAGAAATATTGCGTACCGCACGCGGGCCAAGATGCTGGTCCTTCTCCGTCGTGCCATTGCCCGACGAATGCGGCGCGCCAACCAGCGCAATATCGCAATTGGCCGGGTCCGTTTCGATAGGACAACGAAACAACGAAGGAATGCCCCACCAATACAGCCCTTCCATCACCTTCGTCGTATCGTCAGTCACCGTTTCATCGGCCATCGCACCACTCCCTTTGCCTGTTTCAGAATGCCTACCAAAGCGCATGGCGTTTGTCTCATATCTCAGAAACAAAACTGACCGAGCAGGCGAATAAAGCCGCAAGGGACGAATTCTTAAACATCACCATGGCGCGAGCATGCAACCAACCTTATGTTCTGCTCAAACCCTTCAGGAGCGGAAATTTGCTGAGACGAATAGATCACTTCAAACTCGGCACACTGCTGCGCACATTCTGGCGGCGGATTGCACTGACTTGGCTTATGCTCGTCGCTGAAACCAGCCTGTTCGCAATTCTGCCCCTGATGATCGGCTTTGCCATAGATGACCTGCTGTCCGGCTCAAACAAGGGTCTGGTCCATCTGGCCATCGTACTCGGCACCTTGCTATTCGTCGCGGTTGGCCGCCGCGTCTATGATACCCGCGCCTATAGCGCCGTGCGCGTTGCTATGGGTATTCAACTAAACCGCCGCTTTCCCGACATGCCTGTCTCATCGAAAACCGCACGGCAAGACATGGCGCGAGAGCTGGTGGATTTTCTCGAACTCCAATTGCCCGAGCTGATGACCGCCGTCGTGCGAATTGCTGCCGCCCTGATATTGCTCGCCTTTTTCCACCTTTGGCTCAGCCTGAGCGCCGTGATCGCTGCTGTCGTCATGCTGTTGATCTATACAGCAGCGCATAAACGGTTCTATCGCCTAAACGGTGCCTTGAACCAGCAAAAGGAAAAACAGGTCAGCATCCTAACCGATGGCCGCCCCTTTGCCTTTGCCCGCCATCTGCGCGCGCTCAGGAAGCACGAAGTACGTCTCTCAGATACCGAAGCAGTCGTCTATGGCCTGATTTATCTGGGCCTAATGTCGTTCGTGATTTTCAATCTGTGGTTTGCCTCAACACTGATTAACATCAGCGCCGGGTCGATATTCTCCATCGTCACATATTCACTGGAGTTTTTAGAGGCTGCTGTCGCCCTGCCCGTCGCATTGCAGGCATTGACCCGGCTGAGTGAAATTTCCAGCCGGATCAACAAATCAGAATAATGTTCTATCCAAACACATAAAAGCACAACTTGTTGCCATCGAGGTCACGCACATAAGCGCCATAGAACCGATCGGGAATGCGTTGGCCAGGTGCACCGTCACACGTCGCCCCCAACTCCAACGCGCGCGAATATAATGCATCAACCGCAGGCTTTTCGCGATGACCAAAGGCAATCATCCCTCCATTCCCGGGGTTCGGGGCTTCGCCATCATACGGCGTACAAACCGCAAGCATTGGTTTGCCTAACTCAGCCCCGATAAACGCAATCCGCCCGGCATCAATCAAAACCTTCGCGTCGCGATCATCGAATAGATTGCAATAAAACTCTTTGGCCTTTTCAAGGTCACTAACACCAATCGTTGTGTACCCAATCATTAAGTTGTCTCCACTTTCTCAAACCTGATTGTTCCTGAAAAACAGATTGCGGCTTTGGGCAAAACAAGCAAGCCAGACATGGTCACAACACCGTTGGCACTTCGCTTTAGTCGTTTGAAACAGGTTGCAATTTCGAAGTCAGCCGCCCAACCACTTCTTCTTCGATACCCAACCCACTGGTCAAACCTTTGATGAACCAAGTCTCAGCCGCAAGAATACGGTTATCAGCAGCAACCACCGCCAATGCAGCCTCCAGTGCTGTTACCTTTTCATCCTCAGACATCCCCTCGCCAAAGGCTTGGAATTGCTCAAAGGACAACTCCTTGGGACAGGCCTTAATGATCTGTTCAATCTCATCGTCGGTGAAATCCTTGCGTGTATAACTATATGCCGTCATGCGGATCAGCTTCACCTCAGCCGATGCAACATGGTCGTCCGCTACGGCCGCATGGCACATGATTTCCAACAGTCGCCGGTGAAAATTGCTTGCGCCATCTAACCCGCGCCCGGGCAACGCACGCCTTCGGCGGATCAACAAAGGTGCCAAAGAAATTGCAAAGACAAACGCAACAACAAGGAACAGCCCATAAAACCCGCCCAAAAACTGCCCAGCCGTCATCGTCGGCTTGCGTTTGGTTTCCTGAGGTATCAGCCCATTCTCAAAAGCACGGGTTAAGCGCTTTTCCATAATGGTAAAATAGTAGTCCCCACCACAGGCCTGATCAGACAAAACATAGCGCAAATTCTGACGCCAAAAACTAAGTGAACCAATGCCAAGTGTTCGGGTCATCAGGCAAAGGCTCTGATCACGTCCATCCTCACCCGGAATGCCAGTTTGGGTTACAAAATGTAGCTCCGCATCGCCCAAAGGAATAGGTTTGCTGGCGCTGGCACCGCCAGCCATGGCTGTCAGCCATATGCCGATAAGAACAAACCAAAACGCTGATTTCACCGCTGCCCCCAACGCAGACAATTACGCTACATCAGCGAAAATGTAGCGCCGACCACGTTAAGAAACAACAAATTGAGATGCGAAGTTACACAGCGTCAGGCGTATTCGCCTCCAATTCCGCGATCCAGGCAGCAGCCGTTCCATCAGAGGGTGCGCGCCAATCGCCGCGCGGGCTCAGCGAACCACCGGACCCCACTTTCGGCCCGTTCGGCACAGCAGACCGCTTGAATTGACTGGTCTGAAAAAACCGCCACAGAAACACCCGCAGCCATTTACGGATGGTGGCAAGCTCATATTCATTTCGACTATCCGCCCCCATATGAGGCGGCCATCCGCCCACACGACGATCACGCCACGCATGATAAGCAAGGAAAGCAACTTTTGATGGGCGCAAGCCATGGCGGGTGATCTGAAACAGGTTAAAATCCTGCAACTCATACGGCCCAACAAAATCCTCAGTCTTTTGTGCAGGCTTATCACCATCACCCGGCACAAGCTCAGGTGAGATTTCGGTATCAAGAATGCGCAGCAACACTTCGCTCGCTACATCACCAAAACGATCAGAGGCCGCCACCCAGCGGATCAGATGTTGGATCAGCGTTTTGGAGACGGAGCCATTCACATTGTAATGGCTCATATGATCACCAACGCCATAGGTACACCAACCCAGCGCCAATTCGCTCAGATCACCGGTGCCCAAAACCAACGCACCATTGTGATTGGCCAATCGAAACAAGGTCGCCGTGCGCGCACCTGCCTGCACATTTTCAAACGTCACATCATAGTCGTTCACGCCGCCCGCATAAGGGTGCCCAATATCGCTCAACGTCTGGCGACTAACCGGGTCCATGCTGATTTCTTCGGCGGTCACGCCCAACGCCCGCATCAAATCCCATGCGGCGGTTTTGGTGCTGCTGGATGTCGCAAACCCCGGCAGCGTATAGGCAAGAATATTGGTGCGCGGCAGCCCCAACCGATCCATCGCCTGTGCAGCAACCAACAACGCCTGCGTCGAATCCAACCCGCCAGATACCCCAATCACCAACTTGTCGATGCCAGCGCTTTCCAGCCGTTGAACCAACCCCGCAACTTGGATGTTGTAAGCCTCGAAACACAGCTCATCTAACTTGGCATCATCGCTGGGCACATAGGGGAACCGATCAACAGCACGGCGCAGCCCCAAATCACCCGCCGGGGCATCCAAGGTAAAATCAACCTGACGGAACGAACCATTGCTCTCATCATGAAACGTACCATGGCGCAGCCGTTCCTGGCGCAACACATCCAAATCCACATCCGCAATGGTCAACTGCGGATCAGCGGCAAACCGTTCGCTCTCCGCCAACAACTGACCGTTTTCATAGATCATCGCATGGCCATCCCAGGCGAGGTCGGTTGTGCTTTCGCCCCGCCCGGCAGCCGAGTAGATATAGGCAGCATAGCAGCGGGCCGATTGCACACGGCACAGCGCATGACGATAATCAGACTTCCCAACAGTGACATTCGAAGCCGAAAGATTAGCAATGACCGTCGCCCCAGCCTGCGCTGCGGCAGATGACGGCGGCGCTGGTGTCCACACATCTTCGCAAATTTCTGCCGAAATCGTAAGGTCAGGCAGGTCATCGGCCTGAAATATCAGGTCCGCCCCAAATGGTGCCTCAAAACCAGCAATGCGCGCCTCATCAACGATGGCATCAGTGCCGGGCGTGAAATGGCGGCGTTCATAAAATTCACGGTAATTCGGCAGATGAGATTTTGGGACAATCCCCAGCAAATCACCACGATGGATCACAGCAGCAACATTATACAGCCGTCCCACCACCCGCAGTGGCAGACCAACCATAATCACCGGCGTTAACGTGGCCGAGGCTGCGATAACATCCGCCACCGCCTTCTCTGCCGCGTCTAAAACAACATCCTGCTGAAACAAGTCATCAATCGCATAACCGGTTAGCCCAAGCTCCGGAAATACCAGCACCGCCACGCCCGCCTCATGCGCCCGCCCCGCCATCTCAATCGTGGCAGCAGCATTAGCAGCAGGATCTCCCAAGGCCACACGTGGCGTTCCGGTCGCAACACGGGCAAACCCTTGGCGATAAATGTTCAGAAACTTAGCGGCGCTGACCATAATATTCCCGTGCCCTATATGGCGTTAAAGTCCCATTGCGAAACATAGGCCGCACGGCCCAGCGCTACAACCCAACGCTACAGCCACGACTCCAGTCCTTCGATAATAGGTTCGCGACGACGACGATGATCACGCGGCAACAGCCCTTCATTAAACTCATTGTAACTGCCCTGCGTCGTGCCCCATTTCTGATCGGCAAACGCATGCCCCGGTCCATCATAAGACAGACCCTTGTAATGTTCGGGAATAAAATAGTGGGACGGGAAAATAATGATGTCTGGCTTCGTTCTTCGGATCATTTTTCGCATAAAGGCATTGCCAGTGGTCAACCACGGTTTGCCTAAATCCTCCGGCGCAAGCCGCCGCAAAGCCTTGATCAGCTTTCGAACGAAATCATTTCCCTTTTCGCAGGCAAGCAAAGGCGAAACCAAATCAGGCCGCAACTCTTCGTTTTCATAGACAGTATAGGCGCACTCATCAGTGAACAGCTCATCACAAGGGCGCAAACAGGTTGAATCCGCCTCTGGCAAGAAACCACCGTTTTCGTACAGCAACTCATAGCGCATTAAATCACTAACACCTGCATATTTCCGCTGCTTGAAATACGCAGTGATCAGCGCCTGATTGCGCCACTTCCGACCAATCAAATAATCATTGTCGTAAAGCGTATATTCCCAATCTGGGTGGTAGTCGCGCCAGCTTTGCATCCACGGCGTTGGCGGGTTCAGCGGGCCAATCCAGATGTGACCGATTTTCTTTGGAATTTGCATTCAACTATATAGGCAGGTGGCACCCGCTTAGGAAATAGCAGACTTGCATCGCCAATATTTTGGCGCTGTATTCATCCCATGCTAGATATTCAGAACCAGACAATCGACAATGTGTTTCAGGCAGCGGCCACGCAATGGCCCGACGCTGACTTTTTGTGCGCGCCAGCAACAGATGGTGTGCCAGTACGCAACCTAACCTTTGCGGAAACAGCCAAGGCGGTAAATGAACTGGCCGACAGCCTCATCAACGCAGGATACGGCCCCGGCCACCGCGCCGCCGTTCTGCTTGGCACCCGGCCAGAACATTACATCGTCAAACTGGCTCTAAATCGGATCGGAATGTCTTGCGTGCCCGTAAACCCCGACTATCACGCCGCAGAGCTGGCATATTTGCTGGAGGATAGCGGTGCCATCCTCGCCATCGCAGACACGCCCCGCATGGCCTTGATGGCGGCAGGGATTGAGGCATCCAACGTCAGCCCAACACTCTCAGCCTACGAAACCCTAACGACCGCGCCACCACCCGCACAAACCGCCCCACCACAAACCGAAATCACACCAGATACCGAGGCAAGCCTGCTCTACACTTCAGGCACAACCGGTCGTCCCAAAGGCTGCATTCTCAGCCATGAATACGAATTAATGTGCGGTGCCGTTTATCGCGATGTTGGCAAACCTGTCGCCCTACGCGTTGGTGGGGACCGCATCCTAAACCCCTTGCCCGCCTTTCACATAAACGCAGGTATCGTCACCTTCTTTGCAGCCCTGCTCACCGGCAATTGCCTAATACAGCCAGAGCGTTTCAGCGCCTCCACTTGGTGGGATGACGTGAAAGACACCGGCGCAACCGTGTTCCATTACCTCGGCGTCGTGATCGCAGTCCTGCTAGCAGATCGGGATGCAGGACCAGAAAAACTTAGCAACATTCGCGTTGGCTTTGGCGCAGGCGTAGAACCCGCTCTACATGTAGAATTCGAACGCCGCTTTGGCATTCCCCTAATTGAATGCTGGGGCATGACCGAAATGTGCCGCGTGTTAACGGTGGATCAGGAGCCACGCATGATCGACACCCGCGCCATGGGCCGCGCCCGTGATGATCTGGAAATCAAAGTCGTCGATGCTGATGATGCAGAGGTTCCCCCCGGCACAGCAGGCGAAATGGTCCTCCGCCATTCAGCATCCACACCCCGCAAGGGCGCATTCTCCGGATATCTCAACAAACCCGAAGCGACCGAGGAAGCATGGCGAGGCGGGTGGTTCCACACCGGCGACACTGTAACAATGGGCGGTGATGGTATGCTATTCTTCGTTGACCGCGCCAAAAACATCATCCGCCGCGCCGGTGAAAATATCGCAGCGGCAGAGGTTGAAAACCGCCTCTTCGCCGATCCACGCGTAATCAACATTGCCTGTGTCGCCGCCCCGGATGACATGAGGGAAGAAGAGGTTATGGCCTGCATCGTACTCGCCTCAGACTGTGCAAGGGACGAAGCCACCGCACGTTCACTATTTGAGCACGCCGCCGCTGGCATGGCCTACTTCAAACCACCTGGCTGGATCCTCTTTGTTGACGAACTGCCTGTCACCGGAACGCAAAAGGTCGTAAAACACAAAATCTTTGCAGCAGATGAGGATCCTCGCGAAAGACCGGGCATTTTTGACTTCAGGCATTTGAAAAAGCGACCAAGTTAACGTATGGGTTCACTATCGAACCTATGGAGTAACAAATAATGTTTCCGCTTCGACGTTTGGCGCTGGCCATGATCCGGGCTAGCCGCATGCCTGCACTTTCACCGGGCGACAGCCATGTGGACTATATGCACGCCATGCCGTGGGACATTGACCCCTTCGGTGATCTGAACAATGGCCGCATTGTTACGCTATCCGACGTCGGCCGGGTTGCATTGGCCAAACGCAGCGGATTGCTTTCAACCCTGAAAAAACGACGCTGGGGCTTTGCTATGGCTGGCTCTACCCCGCAATATCGCCGCCGCATCACCATGTTTGAACCGCTAGAGCTCCACTCGCGCCTTATAGGGCGAGACCAGAAGTTCTTTTACATAGAGCATAATTTCTATGTCCGCAGTCAGGCCGCCGCTAACATCATGTGCCGCACGGTGATCACCAGTAAGGGCAGGCTCGTATCTACCGACGAAGTAGCTCAGGAATTGGGGAGGACAGATTGGAATCCACCGCTACCCGATTGGGTGAAAAACTGGGCCGCAGCCGATGACCAACGCCCATGGCCACCCACATCGGACCTCCCAACAACCGTCGAAACCCCGCAAATCGCGGCAGATATGCTGCCAGCGGATAACATTGCGGTCCCAAAAGGTTGCACAGCGTGACTTTTATCGCGCTGCAATAGCGGCACGCGTTTTCGTGAGCCGCGTTGAAGCATAATTTGTGATACCTATATTCGTATAGAATTCTTGGTTGAAAGGGCGAATTATGAAGGCTTTGCTATTGTCATTGGGCGCAGCAACAGTGCTGGCGGCTTGCGCATCGCCGGGGCCAAAGGCGGAATCTCGGGCTTGCTCCGGTGTTGACTGGTACGCAGTTGGCGTCAGCGAAGGTTCTGCTGGCTATGACGACCGGCGCCTAGATGAACATCAATCCCACTGTCCATCTGTGGATGCTGGCTCATGGATCGCCGGTTTTTCTGAAGGTCAAACTAAATTATGCACGACCGAAGGGGCCTATCGCACTGGCGTCGCAGGCCTTCCTTACGAAGGATTATGCGCGCAGCCACCAGAAGGCTATGAAGCCGCTTATGCCCGTGGCACAGAGTTTGGCGATGTAACACGCCTGATAAATGACAAACGAACTGAAATCAGAGAGTTTCAGCGGCAAATCAACGTTTTGAAGCGTGACCTATCCTCAGTAGCGAATGGCGCAAGCCGCAGCAGCCCCGCAGACCGGGCCCGCATTTTGTTGCTTCAGGACGAAATCCGCATTCGGCGCAAGGAACTTGCGCAACTGCAAGCCGAACGTAGTAAACACTCGCTTTAGGCTCGCCACACCGGCGAACTGGGTACGGAATTTTACCAGCGAGCGAAGGTCGAGACCTAAAGATCAAAGATAAAGGGCGGTTGAGCATTCA
>JBMYPG010000115.1:0-10394 GCA_049600095.1 Pikeienuella sp.
TTTGGCTTCGTTCGCGCCAACCCACTCAGCTACAACTTCTTCCATGTCACGACCATCGATATCGATGGCGAGGATCAGGCCAGCCTGCTCATCATTTGACAGGTTAAAGTTTTTGATCAGTTGCAGAACTTCAGGGTGATCATCACCCAGATCAGGACGACCATAGTTATAGGTCACATCATTTGGCCAATCGCTGACAGGCCATGCATCGTCTGAATGCTCTGGCAGGCCGATTTCAACCATATCCAGTTTCGCGAAAATCCAATGCGGGGTCCAAGCATAGGCAAGGAACGGCTCGCCACGCTTATAAGCCGCCTGCATTTCAGCAAAATGAGCGGTTTCTGAACCCAGCTCTACGACCTGAAAGTCGAGGCCAAGGCCCGCAACACGTTCGGCGTCTTTACATTCCCAAGCTGCAACCGGGCAGCCGATCAGGCGGCCCTTGTCGCCGCTTTCCAGCGTTTTGAACAGGTCTTTATACTGGTTCAGATCAGCATAGGTTTTCAGGTTAGGTGCTTTGGCATCTGCGCCTTCAACCAGATAGCGTGGCACGAAATAGCCGGACTGACCGACAACACCAACGGGGGCGATGTAATCAACCGAACCGTCGCCGCCGTATTCGGTGACGTATTTCTCTTTTGTGGTTGAATAGCTTGGCCATGTTTCACAGGCGAAATCCAAATCACCAGCACGCAGGCCTTCGTTCACACCGGGGCCTGATGGCATGGTGATGCGCTTTACTTTATAGCCCATCTCACCTTCAAGGATCTGGTGGATAATTTCGCAAGTCACCGCGCCGCCGGTCCAGTCAGCAACCGGCGCTTTCAGCAAACCGCCAGCCGAGGCTGTGCCACCGGACATGACGCCAGCCATCAACAGCGCTGCACCAGCGCTGATATGTGTCAGTTTTTTCATTTCGTTCTCTCCCTATTATTCATTACCGCCTGTTGTCAGGCGAGACGCGCAAAACGCTAACCGCAGATTCGCGCGCTGTCGATATTTTACCGTCGCTATCCTTAGGTCAGGCCCAATGCTTTACGTTGATTTGCTGTCATGGCTTGTGTCAGCCGATCCAAAACAACCGCTAGTACCACAATGCCTAACCCGGCGGTCAGGCCCTTGCCGGTATTGGCGATATTCATCGCATCGTAAACTTCCTTGCCCAGACCCAAACCGGCAACCAGTGGGGTCACCGTCTGCATCGCCAGTGCCATAATCACGGTCTGGTTTACGCCTAACATAATCGAAGGCAGCGCCAGCGGCAGCTTGACCCGTGCCAAGGCTTGAATACGAGTTGCCCCGAATGATGACGAAACCTCATCAATCTCAACCGGAATCTGGCGCAGGCCCAGAATGGTCGTGCGGATCACCGGCGGGATTGCATAGATCACTGTTGCGATCACCGCTGTTGTTGGATTGCCGCCAAAGAAAAACAGCGCAGGCACCAGATAAACAAAGGACGGAATGGTCTGCATCGTGTCCAGAATCGGTCGTACAATCGCATCGACGGGCCGCGAATAGGCGGCAATTACGCCGACCGGCACGCCAAAGATCAGGCAAAAGATCACCGAAACCAGCGTGCCGTTGATGGTATACATCGACAAATCCCACAGCCCGCTTGCCCCGCAGAACATCAAGGCCGCTACGGTGAACAAGCCGAGCCGCCAGCCAGCAGCATAGGTCACAAATCCGCTAAACAACGCGATGATGTACCACCACGGCAGATGGGTCAGGAAAATATCGATGGGTTTCAGGAAATACAGATAGGTGATTGCCCGAATGCCCTGTGTGACGGCGATAAAGGCCGGGTTGATGGTCAGCCATTCAATGGCCTGATCAACCGGCGCGCGGATCGAAAACTCCCACCCTCTCGGATAATCGCCAATGCGCCATCCACGGGCAGCGAAACTGTCCCAGATCAGAATGGCGACGATCAGAATGATACCGTTGATCAGGAAAGGCCGGTTCCGAATGTGCCGGGCAATGCCGCGACCAACCGGCCCAACAATCGAAACGACTGAGGCCAACCCGTTGGCAACTGAGGTTCCAACAAGCCCAACTGCATTCCAGATCAAAGCAATTGGCATTTCCACTGCGCGCGCAATTGGGTTTGGTTCCCAGCTTTGAGGCAGCAAGCGGAACAGCATTTCACCTTGGTTCAATTTGGGTTTCACCGGCGGCTGGCTCATCGCTTGGCTAAGCCGATCAAACAGGATCGCCATGCCCACGATGCACAGCCCACCCTCCAGTGAATGGCCAACCCGCAGCTTAACGATTGCCTTCCAAACTTGCTCACCTAATCCACCGCCACCAACAAAAACAGCCAGAACAGCCAGTGCCAGCGCCATCATGATGGTCTGATTAACGCCCAACATGATCGACGGCAACGCTTGCGGAATCTGCACTTTGAACAGCAATTGCGACCGGGTGGTGCCATAGCTCTCTGCCGCCTCAATCATCGTCGCTGGCACCTGCCGGATACCCAGATTGGTCAAGCGGATCATCGGCGGCAGAGCATAAATCATCACCGCCATGGTGGCGGATGTTGGCCCAATGCCAAAAAAGAAAATCGCCGGCATCAGGTAAACAAAGGCAGGCATGACCTGCATCGTATCAAGGATGGGTTTCACAAACCCCTCAACTCGATCTGATTGCGCACATGCCACGCCAATCAACGTGCCAAAAATAATGCACAGCGATACGGCAATACCCATCATGGATAGGGTCGACATCGCCTCATACCACATGCCGAATGCACCCCACATCATGATGCAAAGCGTGCTGAGGATCGCCAAACGCAACCCCCCATAGGCCAGCGAAGGAACGACCAGGGCAACCAGAACAACCGCCCATGGCTTGGTCCAAAGAAACTCCTCAACCGCTTCCAACGCCCAGCCGACAACATCGGAAATCGCGCGGGTGAACCAACGCAGGTTCGCCTCCAGCCAGTTTTCTGCGTTGTTGACCCACTGGGTAAACGGAAAATTGTCGGTGAAGATCGCAGGGAAAACCTGTTCTTCGCCAATCAGCCACAAAACCAATAGCGAAAAGATCAAAACGCCCAGCACAGCCACTGGCTTGGTAAAGTCGGTATCGCCAAAGCGTAGCCCGCCGCCGCGCGGCGTGGTGGTAGATTGATCAGACACGGCCTCTCCCTCAGTCGCGGAATCGACCATACACAGAAATTCCAAGGCGAAAAGTCTTAACCACGTGATCGCATCAACACTGCATATTCCACGGGTTCTAAAATGGCCGCAAAACCGGCAGCAAAAATAAACTACTTGCAAAGCTTGCCCCAATGGCAAGATGTTGAGGGCGCAATGGGAAGGGAGAGACCATGAGCGCCGCAGATACCGCAGCCAAAATCACTTGCAGAGGCATTTGGAAGGTCTTTGGCCCCAGCCCAGAGCGGACACTGGCAAACATAGATCGTTCCGCCAGCCGCGCTGATGTGCAGGCCGAAACCGGCCATGTCGTGGCCGTAAAGGATGTTACCTTTGAAGTGAAACAGGGCGAAACCTTTGTTGTCATGGGCTTGTCCGGTTCCGGCAAATCCACATTGGTGCGCTGCCTAACCCGCCTGATCGAACCCACCGCTGGCGAAGTTATGATCGACGGCAAAGACGTTACCAAATTCAATAAAGCTGAGTTGACCGACCTGCGCCGAAATAAAATGTCGATGGTATTCCAACATTTCGGCCTGTTCCCTCATCGCAAAGTCATCGACAACATCGCCTTTGGGCTAGAGGTTCGCGGCGTTGGCCGCGACGAACGCATGGCCCGCGCGCAGGAAGTGCTGGAACTGGTAGGCCTCGGCGGCTGGCAAGACCATTACCCGCGCGAACTATCAGGCGGTATGCAACAGCGCGTTGGTTTGGCCCGCGCCATGGCGGTAGACCCTGAAATCCTGATTTTTGACGAACCATTCTCTGCACTTGACCCACTGATCCGCCGCGAAATGCAGGACGAGTTGCTGCGTCTGCAATCCCAGCTCAAAAAAACTATGGTGTTTATCACCCATGATTTTCTTGAGGCGATCAAAATGGGCGACCACATCGCCATCATGAAGGATGGCGAGGTTAGCCAGATCGGCACGCCCGAAGAAATCGTCGCCAACCCAGTCGATCAATACGTCCGCGATTTCACCGAGGACGTACCACGTTACAAAGTATTGTCCGCTGGCAAAGTCATGCGCGAAGCAGGCGACCGCGCCCAAGCCTTGTTCAGTCAGGGCATCACCGTTCAATCCAACGCCAAACTGGACGATCTGATCGACATGGCCGCAGATCAGGACGACCCGCTGCCGGTCGTAGATAACGCCAATCAGTTGATTGGCGAGATTGACCGCTCGATCATCATGCGGGCGATGTCGACGCGGTAAATTCTGATTGGGGCCTGATATGTGGATTATCATCGCAGGCCCCTATACGTCGGGCGCTCAGACAGAACAGGACCGGGCCGAAAACCTAAGTGCGATGAACCGTGCAGCAGTTGCCGTTTTCGACAAAGGGCACACGCCCATTATTGGCGTGAACATGGCCTTGCCAGTGATCGTCGAAGCAGGCGCTGATCGGTTTGACGATCTAATGATGCCAATATCCCTCGCCCTTGCCGACCGCTGCGATGCCTGCCTCAGGGTAGGCGGCCCCTCCATCGGTGCTGATCAGGAATGTGAGCGACTGCGGGCCAAGGGGTTGCCAGTATTCCTGTCGATTGATGAAGTTCCAGAAGCCTAAACTGAGTCCATAAACTGAAGTGGGGACCGAACTAATGCTACTAGAAATCTTCCTGCCGCTGTCGCTTGCATTCATCATGTTTTCGCTCGGCATTGGCCTAACACTGGGCGATTTCGCCCGCGTCGCGCAAGAACCAAAAGGGTTTGCAGTTGGCGCTATTGCACAAGTTGTATTGCTACCTGTTGTTGCCTTTGCCCTGCTGCACGTTATCAACCTGCCACCTGAATTGGCCGTGGGCGTCATGATCCTGTCGCTCTGCCCCGGCGGCGTAACATCCAACATGCTGACCAAGCTGGCGGGGGGCAATTTGGCGCTCTCAATCTCCCTTACTGGCGTGATCAGCCTGCTGTCGATCATCACAGCGCCATTGGTCGTCGTGTTCTCGGCGAATTACTTCATGGGCTTGGCTGCCCCGGACATCAACGTCACGTCTCTTGCGATTGCAATGTTCCTGATCACCGCCCTACCCGTGGCCATCGGCGTGGCACTGCGCCATTTCGCAACGGGCTTTGCACAAGGCGCAGAGCGGATCGTGACCATAATCGCCACTGTTTTGTTTGTCGTGATTGTCATAGGCGCCTTGGCAACGAATTGGACGCTGTTCATTGATAACCTCGCCAGTCTCGGCCCGGTTTTGATCTTGCTGAACATCCTGATGCTGGCGCTGGGCTTTGGTCTTGCACGCATGGCCTCTCTCGCTGCCCGCGACGGCACCGCAATCGCCATTGAGGCAGGCGTGCAAAACGCTACCCTTGGCATCGCCATTGGTGGAATTATCGCAGCCTCAGGTGAAGCGCTAAGTGTCTTTGCCCTACCTTCCGGCGTTTATGGCATCACCATGTATCTGGTCGTTTTGCCATTTATCCTGTGGCGCCGCCGCGCCTGAATTGGAATATTTGGGAATTGGATCGCAATTGGTACTGACAATGCATCAGTTTTCCTGAAAGTATTGCTGCGTCAAGTTTTGCAATCAATAGTTGTTGAAAGTGCCGCTATACGCTGCCATATTGTCCTGATTATGTGTGGGTTCGGCTAGTAGCTTCTCAGCACTTTGTTGTGTAATTTTTAAAAGGGATATTTGAATAATGGCTGGTTCTAAGAAGTACGCTGTAGTTAACGTCACTGCACATCCGCATCCAGAAGGTGTCTACGAACGTATATTTCGTGCGGCTGCCGATGCTAAAAACGGCGTTCGATTTTACTCAAATAACTTCGCAATGATCTCACCTGTTTCTAAAGTGAAGGACGATGTTTTTACAGGCAGTATTGGCATCTGGATTGAAATAGATGAAACTTCAAATGTTATCAAAAAGGAGAGTATGGAAGAGTCTTTGCTTGCGGATTCTGATGTAAGAATTCCACCAGAGATTGGTTTAGATAGTAAAAAATTCCTATTTTCCTTTAATGTTAAAACTCACACTCTGTACGTAGAAATGTCGAACGCAGAGAAAAAGACAATATCCCCGAAAAGAGTTGCCAAAGCTTTTGACGAAGTTCTCTCGGATACTTTACCAGAAGAAGTTGAAGAATTGGCAATTCAGCCTAAACCTGAAATCGATTCTATAGACCGCATCTTTAACTTGGCTGCCATAAAAAAAGTCAAAATAAGGATCGAACGGCCAAATCCTGATGATTTAAGTAAAGATAAAAAGAAGGTTCTTGAGGAACTTAACATGATGAATGCTAAGAGCCAGACCATAGAAATGTCTAAGGCGGCGGGGCGCCCTACATTGGTTCTAACCTCAGATATGAAAGTTGTTTCACAGGTAGCTGCAGAAAATGGCTATGTGAAAGTAGAAGGAAAAGATGTGGAAGGTACGAAGCAAAGCAGAAGTACCAACCAATACCCTCGGATTATTGAAAAACAGATAATCGGAGATAGCACTGATATTACCATGATTAGAACAGTCGCTAGGTTCGATGGATAATTTTGATGCCTTTAGAACATATTGGAAAGTTTATGGCGGGTGGAAGGACCTTCTAAGGAGCTATTATTTTTGGTTTTCCGCACTCTTAACCGCAGCATTTTTCCCTGCATGGATCAGGCGGAGCTCGGAAGGTGACTTAACTTGGCCTCTGACTGCTCTCTCGATTGGTCCTAGTTTTATTTCATTCTCACTAGGCGCAATGGCGATAATCTTAGCGTTTTCTAACGAAAAATTCATGGCGCTTATCCAACAAAAGGGTGCCGATACATCATATTTCATTCGGGTGGTATCAAGTCTCTTTCATTTCATCATAGTCCAGGCCCTGTCGATCCTCGTCTCACTTTTTGCTTTGTCATGGCAATACAACACGATATCTGCGCTTTCCTTTTTTCTAACAGTTTATGGAATTGCTGTTGCCATGGCCGCCGCTTCAAATTTAATGGACATGTCAGAAATCCTTAACAAGATGGCCAAAAAATAACTACTTGCCCTACGAGCTAGGAGAATGCCACAGTTCCAGCGTGCGAGGCCCATGCGGTGGGGCAACACTTCCCGAAGTCATAATCCTAGATGGAATGGAGTGAGCCATGCTCGATACTAAATCCAAAATGCCTGAACTTGATTTGCCACTAACCGATGATGCGGAGCGTTCGTATACGCTACCATCCAGTTGGTATACAGACCCTGCGATTTATGAGCAGGAAAAAGAGGCGATATTCTATCGCACATGGCAGTATGTTGCCCATAAATCGATGTTCAACGAACCCGGCGATTACGTCACCGTCAAAATTTGCGATCAAAACCTGTTCGTGATGATGGGCGGCGATGAAAAGCTGCGCGCCTTTTACAATGTCTGCAAGCACCGCGCACATGAGTTGCTAAGCGAACCGTCAGGCAACGTAAAATCAGTCATAGTCTGCCCCTATCACGCGTGGAGCTTTGAGCGTGAAGGTGCCCTGCGCGGTGCCCGTTTCTCTGACCAGCGCCCCGGTTTCGACAAATCAAAATTTGGCCTGCGCGAAGTCCGGCTGGAAATGTTCGTCGATTGCGTGTTCATCAACCTAGATGACAACGCCGAAAGCCTGGCCAGCATTGCCGGTGAGGTTGAGGCAGATATTCGCGCTCGTGTTCCCTACCTTGATGATCTGGAATCAGAGGGCGTGCGCACTGACCTGTTGGGCGATACGGTGCAAAAGGCGGGTTGGAAGGTCGTCGTTGATAACTACGTCGAATGTTATCATTGCAACCACGCCCACCCGGATTTCGCGTCGCTAATCTGCATGGATCAGTATCAGGTGGATTGTGGTGAATACTGGTCACGGCAGATCGCAGGCGCCATTCGCCATGACAACACCGCCTATCAGGTGGACCCGGAGGAAGGCTATCAATCCTCTTCATTCTGGTACGTCTGGCCAAACACCACCTTCAACATCCTACCCGGCGGTAAGGAATTGGCCGTTTTTGCCATTCGCCCGGTAGATGCCGCCACATCCAGTTTTGAAGGTCACCTACTAAGCGCCGGTAAACCAACAGGCCAAGCACGGCGCGATTACACCGCAAATGTGCTGGCGCCAGAGGACATTGCACTTTGTGAAAGCGTGCAACGTGGCCTCATGTCCAAAGGATACAGCCAAGGCCCAATTATTTCGGGTGACAAAGCATCCGGTCAGGGCGAGCAGGGTATCCACCATTTCCACCGGTTGGTTCAAAAGGCGATGAAGTGAGCGCAAAGCGGGTCGCCATCGTTACCGGCGGCCTGACAGGCATTGGCCTTGCCTCCGCCGTCGCACTACAGGCGGCGGGGGTGCAGGTTGCGGTTGGATCACGCTCAGGAGCTAACAGCCAAGCAGCCCGCGATGTATTGGGCGAGGCTACGTTGATTGACGTTCTGGACGTCGCCAATCAATCCTCTATCGATGCATTCTGTGCCAAGGTTCAATCCAGCCTTGGCCCTGTTGATATTCTGGTGAATGCCGCCGGAATCTATGCCGAGGCTCCTCTGGACGGGCATTCCGATGAGGCATGGCACAGCCAAATAGACATCAACCTAACCGGCCCTTTTCGCATGACCCGTGCCTTGCTGCCGGGCATGATGGCGCGTGGCTGGGGTCGGGTGGTCAACATCGCCTCCACCGCCGCCCATATCGGGGCCGAAGGTTACGCCGGATATTGCGCGTCCAAGGCTGGGTTGTTGGGCCTCACCCGCGTAACAGCGTTAGAGGGTGCACCCCACGGCGTCACTTGCGTTTCAATCAGCCCAACTTGGATCGACACCCCCATGATGGACAGGGCCACCGAACGCCATGCAAAATCCGCTGGAATCACCAAGGCCGACGCAAAGCAGGCACTCGAATCCTCAAACCCACAAGGCCGCCTCGTCCAACCACAGGAAATATCCGCGCTCGTCGCATTTTGTTGCAGCGACGGCAGCCCGGCCTTGACGGGCGAAGACATTCAGGTCACCGCCGGGGCGGTCTGGTAGTCACAACACCCCATCTTTGTTCCAAAAATATGCAAAGGTGTTCGCTTGCGAACGCCTCTTATACTTTAGTTCCGCCTCTCGCGGTTGTGAAACCTGCCTGCCGCAGAACCCGCTATCCTGCTTTCAACCATTCAAGAAAAGGATGAGATCATGACACCACAGCTCATTACCCGTCGTACTTTATTGGGCAGCACGCTCACCGGTGCAGCAGCACTCGCCGCTGCGCCCGCGATTGCCGCCGCGCCAATGCTGGGCCAGATGCGCCCCGTGGCCAGCCGTGTAAAACTCGGTGCTTTTGAAGTCACAGCTATTCTGGACGGCGCAGTCACATTTGGCGGACCGCACCCGGTATTTGGCGGCAATGTCCCAAAAGAAGATGTGCAAGCGCTTGCTGCGGCCAACCACCTGCCAACTGAACAGATGGAGATTAGCTTTACCCCTATCGTCGTAAACACCGGCAAACACTTGATCCTATTCGATACCGGCAACGGCGCAGCAGCGCAGCCCGGTCGCGGCAACCTCATTGCTGGTCTCGCCGCCGCTGGTTACGCGCCCGGCGATGTCGATATCGTTGTCATTACCCACATGCACCCCGACCACATTGGCGGCTTGATGCAGGACGGCGCGCCAGCTTTCCCGAACGCCAGCTATGTTACCGGCGCGGCGGAGTATGATTTCTGGTCCCCCGAAGATCGCCTCACCGGCCCAACCGCACGTGTGGCAGGTATGGTGCAATCATCGCTCGTGAAACTGGCCGCGCAAACCCGCTACATCAAACCCGGCGATGCCGTCGCTAGCGGGATTGAAGCTGTAGACGCCTCAGGCCACACCCCCGGTCAACTTGCTTTTCATATCGAAAGCGAAGGCGCACGGATGATGCTGATCGCCGATGTCGCCAACCATTTCGCACTGTCATTGCAGCGCCCCGATTGGCACCTCAGCTTTGATATGGATAAGGACGCAGCCGTCGCCCGGAGGAAAGAGATTTTGGGCATGATCGCCGCTGACGGTATCCCGTTTGCGGGCTATCACATGCCATTCCCGGCGATGGGCTGGTTAGAGGCAAAGGGCGATGGATACAGTTTTGCCCCCGCCAGTTATCAGTTCACCCATCAAGGCTGATCACTTCATAACCGAATAACCGAAACGTAAAACGGCGAGCGAAAGCTTTCCGCCTTTAGGTTGAGTAATCTTATCGCCAAAAGCCCGAGAGCGCCGCCAGAGAACATAGAGGGAGCGCGGCAGGGT
>JBMYPG010000116.1:0-10379 GCA_049600095.1 Pikeienuella sp.
TGCCCGAAGGCTCACCCTTCGAAAAGTATTTCAAAGATTTCTATGATCGCCACGGCGGTAGTGGCCCACGTATGGTCAATTCGCTTGGTTCTGGTTTTGTGATTGACCCAGAAGGGTACATTGTCACCAATAACCACGTGATCGACAAAGCCGATGAAATCGTTGTTGGTTTTTCAGATGGCACTAGCCTGAAAGCTGAGCTGATCGGTACTGACCCAAAAACAGACATCGCGCTGTTGAAAGTTGTGCCTGCGGAACCATTGGTTTTTGTGCCATTTGGTGACAGCGACAATTCACGCGTTGGCGAATGGGTCATGGCGATTGGCAACCCGCTTGGCCTTGGTGGTTCGGTTTCTGTCGGCATCATCTCTGCCCGTAATCGCGACATCGATAGCGGCCCTTATGATGATTTCATTCAGACCGATGCCGCGATCAACAAGGGCAACTCCGGCGGCCCGCTGTTCAACATGGATGGCGAAGTTGTTGGAGTGAACACGGCGATCTTCTCTCAGTCTGGTGGATCAATCGGTATTGGTTTCTCTGTTCCGTCGAAGCTGGTGAAAACTGTGGTTAACCAGTTGCGTGAACATGGCCGCACGCGTCGCGGTTGGTTGGGTGTTCGTATTCAGCCAGTTGATGAAAGTATCGCCGAAAGCGTCGGTCTTGATGAACCGCGCGGTGCGATGGTCAATGGCGTTACGCCCGAGGGCCCAGCCGCCGCTGGCGGTTTGGTTGCTGGCGACATCATCCTGAAATTTGATGGTGCAGATGTGGCGGAGATGAAAGACCTGCCCGGCATGGTCGCCCAGACAGAAGTCGGCAAAGACGTTCGCGTTGTTGTTTGGCGCAAGGGCAAAGGCCAGGGCAAAGGCAAAACCCAGACCTTGAAAGTTGTTCTTGGCTTGCTGGACGAAGGCCCAACACCAGCGCCAGAGCAGGTTGATAAGCCAGAGGAACCCGAAGAAGCGGAATCTGCCTTAGGTATGCGCCTGCAGCCACTCACAGATAGTAATCGCGGCGATTATGATGTGGGCGAAGGTGTTGAGGGCGTGTTGATCATCGAAGTTGATGGTGGCAGCGCAGCAGCACAAAAGGGTCTGCGCCCCGGTGATGTAATTGTTGAGGTTGCACAGGAAAAAGTGCTGACCCCGGCAGATGTCAAAGGCGGCGTTGCGCAAGCACGTGAGGAAGATCGCAAATCGGTCCTCATGCTGGTTCAGTCTGGTGCTGACCTGCGCTTTGTGGCTTTGAAGGTTGAATAGGCTCAACGCTACGTAAACCTAAATCAAGAAAGGCTCGGCAGTTCGCCGGGCCTTTTTCGTTCTGGGTTTCAGCCATTTACAGGGTGCTTTCCGCCGGCTGGGACTTGCAGGAAGGGGGCTTAACCACCACATTGTTAATGACGCGCCAACTATGGGCGTCATGACTACAGACGGCACAAAAGGCGGCACGGGGTGTGCTACGGGCACCTATGGCACCGCGCTTATGAGGAGGCAGACACATGAACTTTGACAAGTTCACTGACCGCGCACGCGGATTTATTCAAGCAGCGCAGACCATTGCGTTACGCGAAAATCACCAGCGGTTCTTACCCGAACATATCTTAAAGGCTCTATTGGACGACCGCGAAGGTTTGGCGGCGTCATTGATCGGGCGTGCAGGCGGCGATGCGCGCGCAGCGCTTTCCGCTGTTGATGTGGCTTTGTCCAAAATCCCGGTCGTTGAGGGTGGCGGCCAGATGTATATGGACACTGCCACCGCAAAATTGCTGGGCGAAACCGAAAAACTGGCCACCAAGGCAGGCGATGCCTATGTGACTGCCGAACGGTTGTTGACTGCATTGGCGTTGGCAAAGAAGACCGAGGCTGGCAAGGCCCTAGCATCGGCTGGCGTAACCGCTCAGGCATTGAACAGCGCCATCAACGATCTGCGCAAGGGCCGCACGGCTGACAGTGCTGGCGCTGAGGATAATTTTGAAGCGTTAAAGAAGTATGCGCGTGATTTGACGGAAGACGCCCGTGAGGGTCGGCTCGATCCGGTTATTGGCCGTGATGAGGAAATCCGCCGCGCCATTCAGGTGCTTAGCCGCCGGACTAAAAACAACCCGGTGCTGATCGGTGAGCCCGGCGTTGGTAAAACGGCGATTGCTGAGGGCCTTGCGCTGCGCATAATCAACCGTGATGTGCCTGAGAGCCTTCAGGAAAAGACGCTGATGAGCCTAGACATGGGGGCGCTGATTGCGGGCGCTAAATATCGTGGTGAATTTGAGGAACGCTTGAAAGCAGTGCTGGGAGAGATCGAAGCCCGTGCTGGTGAAGTCGTTCTATTCATTGATGAAATGCATACGTTGGTTGGTGCTGGTAAGGGTGATGGCGCGATGGATGCATCTAACCTGCTGAAACCAGCGTTGGCGCGTGGAGAGTTGCATTGTGTTGGTGCAACGACGTTGGATGAATATCGCAAGCACGTTGAAAAAGACGCGGCGCTGGCCCGTCGGTTCCAACCTGTGTTTGTGGCGGAGCCAACGACCGAGGATGCAATCTCTATCCTGCGTGGTTTGAAGGAGAAATATGAGCTGCATCACGGTGTTCGTATCACCGATAGTGCGCTTGTTTCTGCTGCCACGCTGTCCAGCCGCTATATCGCGGATCGGTTTTTGCCGGATAAAGCCATCGACCTGATGGATGAGGCGGCCAGCCGTCTGCGCATGGAAGTGGACAGCAAGCCAGAGGAGTTGGATGCGCTCGACCGCGATTTGATGCAGCGGGAGATTGAGGCAGAGGCTCTGAAAAAGGAAACTGATGCAGCATCCAAGGATCGTTTGGCGACGTTGGAGAAAGAGGTTGCAAACCTGCGTGAAAAATCCGCTTCCCTGACTGCCCGGTGGCAGAAAGAGCGGGACAAACTTGCCGGTTCGCGTCAGGTGCAGGAGGCTTTGGATCGAGCTCGTATTGACCTTGAAAACGCCAAGCGCGAAGGCGATCTCGCCAAGGCAGGCGAGTTGTCTTACGGCGTCATTCCCGACTTGGAAGCCAAGTTGGGAGAGGTTGAGGACGCCGAAGATGTGATGGTTGAGGAGGCGGTGACGCCAGAACATGTCGCCGCCGTTGTGAGCCGTTGGACCGGTGTGCCGGTGGACAAGATGCTGGAAGGTGAGCGCGATAAGCTGTTGCGGATGGAAGAGGAGATCGGCAAGCGGGTAGTTGGCCAACGCAGGGCTGTTGCTGCTGTGTCTAACGCCGTACGCCGAGCGCGTGCAGGTCTGAATGACCCTGCGTGCCCAATCGGCAGTTTTCTGTTCCTTGGACCAACTGGTGTAGGTAAGACTGAGCTGACCAAGGCGTTGGCTGGCTTTATGTTTGATGATGATCAGGCGATGGTTCGCGTTGATATGTCTGAGTACATGGAGAAACACGCGGTTTCCCGCCTGATCGGGGCCCCTCCGGGCTATGTCGGGCATGAGGAAGGCGGCGCGCTGACCGAGGCTGTGCGGCGTCGGCCCTATCAGGTTGTCTTGTTCGATGAAGTTGAGAAGGCGCACCCTGATGTGTTCAACGTGCTGTTGCAGGTGCTTGATGAGGGTCGTCTGACGGACGGGCAGGGGCGTGTTGTTGATTTCCGCAATACGTTGATCATCCTGACATCAAACTTGGGGGCGGAGGCTTTGTCAGCCTTGCCTGATGGCGCAGATGCTGCGGATGCCGAGGATCACGTTATGGGTGCGGTTCGCAGTCATTTCCGGCCAGAGTTCCTGAACCGGTTGGATGAGATCGTCTTGTTTGAACGGCTGGGCCGCGCGCATATGGGTGGTATTGTCGACATTCAATTGGCGCTGTTGCAGGCCCGGTTGAGCGCACGCAAGATCACATTGGCCCCGGATGGTGAGGCGCGGGAATGGCTGGCAGATAAAGGTTATGACCCGGCATTTGGTGCACGGCCATTGAAGCGGGTTATCCAAAAGGCTTTGCAAGACCCGTTGGCTGAGCTGCTGCTGGGTGGTGAAATCAGGGATGGCGCAACCGTGGAGGTTACGACCGGGCCTGATGGCCTAATCCTCGGCGGTGCCAGCCATCCTTTCGTTGGGGGCGCGACCGCTGAAGAGGATCGTCCGACGGTTCACTGATTGACTAAAGACAACGCGCCGGGTCTGACTGGGCGCGTTTTGCATGTGAATACTGACCACAAACAGCCTCATCTTCGTTCAGAAAAATACCGTCGACCGAAGGTCGAAATAAGAGCTAAGCGAAGGTCGAAACCTAACGCCCGTATTCTTGATAGGCTTCCTCGGCCAACGCATCGCTAGCTGGCTCAATTGCGTTTTTCATCCTGTCCATGAAAGTCGCGGCATCAAGGCCGGGTTCGATGGGAGGCAGAAATTCGATAACCGCAACGCCGGGTTTACGACGAACGCCAACGCGGGGCCAGAATATGCCGGTGTTAACGGCCACCGGAACGCAGGGTGTTGGGTAGTTCGAATAAATTGCATGGGCACCGCGCTTATAGGGCCGATCCTCACCCGGTGGTACGCGGGTGCCTTGCGGATAGATGATCAACTGGCTGGTATCGGCACGCTCTTTGCTCACCCCGGCCATCATTTCGTTGACTGATGTTTTGCCTTTGCCGCGTGTTACCGGGCTCACCCCGATGCGTAGCGCGTAGAACCCCAGAAAAGGTGCCCAAACCAGCGACCGTTTCATAATGAACTTGGCGCGTTTGACCGAGATAAAGATCGCCATCACGTCAAAGAATGACTGATGTTTTGCGGTGATCAAAACCTCGCCTGTTGGCGGTTCGCCGCGTACTTCGAAGCTGAGGCCAACGATATGGCGCATGCCCCAGAACGTGATGTGCACATAGGTCCGCATAACCGCATAGGCACCATCGCGTGACCAAATGGCAAAGGGGATGCCGCAAATCCCGACGATGGCCATCATGCCATAGGTCCAGATCAGGAAGATAAAAGAGCGGATCATTTGCATAATTTAGGCCCGGCGCAGAACGATAAGACAAGCAGCCCGCGTTGCGATGAGCGCGGTGAGGGCTGAGATAGCAGGTGCAGCCGGGGCAATCCAGTAAGCTGCCGCTAGTGGCGAGATTTCGCTGGTGGCAAATAGGCGAGAGGTCACAATCTCTGGCATCTGTGCCGCTGCGATGAGCGCCGCAATTGCACCTAGGCCGCCGCCAATCGCGGCGCGAATGGCAAAGCGCCGCTCGAATGAACGAGAGATAAAACGATCCTCTGCGCCGATCATCCGTAGCGTCCGTACAACGCCGGACCCGGCCCAAAGGCTTGCGGCCGCTGCAACGGCGACCATGGCGGCGAGCGCAGCAAGGCTGAGCCCTACGCCGATGGCGGCAATGCGGCGGAGGCCGGTGGCGGCTTCGATCAGTGGCCCACGCCATTCGCCGTGATCGTCATAGACTGAACCGGGCGCTGCTAAATCCAATTGGCGCTGAACATCTTCGACATTCGGGCCACCGCTATCCAGTGAAACGTCGATCAAGGCCGGCAGAGGCAGGGCGGCGACATCGGCAGATTCGCCCAGCCAAGGTGCCAGTAGGCCCTGCAATTCGGCCTCACTCATGAGCCGGGCCGAGGATACGCCGGGTGCGATTTCCAATACCGACAGGGCGGCGGCAGAGACGCGCGCCATATCTTCGGGGGCTGCTGATATACGAACTGTCGCCGATTGCGCCAATTCATTTGCCCATTCGGAGGCGATCCGGTCCGCGGCAATGCCAGCCTCTATCGCGGCAACCGCCAAAAAGGCCATGGCGAATGAAACAGCGGCGATCAGGCCACCGATAAAGTTCGAACCGGGGGCAATGGGCGTTTCATCCGGGGTGAACAGGCCCTTGAACCATGAACCGCCCTTCATATCGGCGCACCGGATCGTTCGATCCGCCCATGGTCAATACGCAGCACATGGGCGCGAATGCCCTGGGCGGCGCGCATCAGGTTCATGTCATGGGTGGCAATGATGACTGTCTTTCCCAGCTTGGAGAGCTCAGAAAACAGCGACATGATTCGCCCAGCAGCATCGACATCAACATTGCCCGTTGGTTCATCAGCGATGATCAAATCAGGTGAATTGACCACGGCACGCGCGATTGCTGCGCGCTGGCGCTCGCCTGCGGACAGTTCTGGCGGGCGGGCATGCAGGCGGCGTGTTAGGCCAACCCAGCCGCCCAACTCCTCTAAATCCTGTGTCAGGTCGCGGGTATTCGACCCTGCGATTCGCAGCGGTAGGGCGATATTTTCCAGCACGGTCATATGGTCCAACAGGTCACAATCCTGCAAAACCACACCCATTCGGCGGCGAAGCTGCGTTGCCTCTGCGCGAGATAAACTGTCGGTTTCACGCCCTAAAATGCGCACACGGCCTGATGTGGGTCGCAACGCGAGGTATAATAGGCGCAAAAATGTAGTCTTGCCCGCGCCCGAAGGGCCGGTAACGAAATGCATCGAACCGGGCGCAAGCCGTAAGGATACCTGATCCAAAACCGGGCCTTCGCCATAGCTGAATGTAACTTGGTCTAATTCGATCACCCAAGACCCTCCATCGGCGCGACAATTGCAGAGCATTGCTTTCGGGGCAACGCCTACGCGTGCTTGGCGAGAGGAAATCGGTGCGATATAAGGATTAACGAATAATTGCGGAGCCACTATGCGTCTCATCTGTCCGTCATGTGCCTCAGAATATGAGGTTGACGCCGCCGCCGTTGGTGAGCGGGGCCGAATGGTGCGATGCGCATCATGCGGTGCCGAGTGGTTTCAGAACCCAGAATCAACCCCCGCTGCCCCATTGGCCTTGGATGTTAGCGATGTGGCACCAGCCGCAGCGCCTGAACCGGAGCCAGTGGTTAGTGAGCCAGAGTTCGCGCCAGCGGTGCCTGCGCCACTGGTTGAGGAAAATGATGCAGCCCCCAGCACGCCGCCAATTTATTTCGAAGAACAGGAACCGATAGAAGGCGGAGAGGTTCAGAAGTTTTCTGAGGCACGCGACACAGACGCCCTGTCAGCTTCTTTGCGTAATGACGAGGCAACACCATCGCGGCCCAGCCGGCCCTTTGCTGCTTTTGTAGGTGGGTTCCTGACTATTGTGGTGCTCACTGCAATCATTGTCGGGCTCTACATCGCCTCACCAATCATCATTGCAGCGGTTCCAGCGCTGGAGCCGGTGCTGGGTGCATATGTCAGCTTTATCAACCAAGGCCGCGATGCATTGGCGGCGATGGCGCAGCCTTAGGGTAAGGGTGTTTGGGGCAGCTTGGGTTGGTTTGCCCGGAAGCTGTCAGTGATGGTTGTTGCTGTGAATGGCTGGTTTGAGCCCATAATGACTAGCGCTGCATTTTGTCCGAATGGCCGCTTTTTGTTGGCATTGCCCGATGAAACGTGTCGCTAATTAGAATGAACGGTGGATGCCTCTGCGATTTCTTGCATGTGCCTCATATCGGTACCGCAGCAACCACCAAGAACATTGATATGCGGAAACCTTCGGCGGATTTCTGACAATTGATTTCCAAGTTCACGTGGGTTGCCGTCATCCAATTCCACAGCTTCGTCGAGTTCCGCATGGCTACACCGAGAGGCATTTGCGACGATACCTTTTATCCGTTTCATCCAAGGACCATCTTTAAGGGCGAAATCAAAATGGTCGGGGTGAGCGCAATTGACCATGAAGTAAGAGGCATATCCGTCAGTTGCTTCATCAACATCAGTGATCGCTGTTTCCAAGCTGGCCCCTGTTGGAAGATTCCCGTCAGTTTCCACTGTAAATGCGATTACAACGGGCAACCCAAACTTGCGAGCTGCTCGGACTATACCTATCGCTTCGGCGCTATATGCAAGGGTGTATCCGCTCACAACATCCGCTTCTGTTTTTGCGAAAACGGCAATTTGTTCAGAATGATATCGCTCTGCTTCGTCGGCACTCATTTGCGCGCCCGGATCATAGGCATCGTCACGCGGCCCCAAGTTGGCACTAATAACGGTCGAAGCGTGGCCGGTCTCAGCACGCACTTGTACCATCAATGCAATGGCCTCTTCATTCAGTTGCATGATCCTGTCAGGTGCGTAACCAATCGTGGAGCCCCGGTCTCGATTCGCAACCCAAGTTGGGCTCTCCAGTATGACGCCCAAGCTTTTGTCTTTTCCTAAAACAATCATGTTCATGAGATAACTCTTGAGTAGGTCACGCCCCTCTTCTGTCTCCATGAGCGGATATGAAGCGAAGCCAGGCAGGTCCATGCCACGGCCAAAAATCAAGTCGGTTTCCATGCCAACATAGGCTAGAAAGAGATCAGCTTCGACATTTTGGAAACCGTTTCGGTGAATAGCCATGAGATTGTGCCTCCTTGAGATGTTTCAGACGAGATTAACACGCTGAAAATCGGTAGTCATCTTTAGGCGGCAGGCTGGCATTATCAGTCTTTCTTGCCAATTCAGACATTGAACTACGCAAAGCAAAAGGCAACTTTGTCCGCATAGCTGACATTCAAAGTCGCTGATGTGAATATTTGGTTTCGATCAAATTAACCGACCTTTGGTGCCTCCAACAAGGAAACGCTTCCGGCTTATCTCCCCAGCTATCTACAAAGCCGCCGCATAGATTGCCTGAGCTGCCTCTAGCGTCATTTCGCGGGGGTTGTTTACCAGAAGCCTTGTTTGCTTCATTGCGTCTTCGGCCAGCATTGGCAGGTGGTTGTGATTGACGCCCACCATTGTCAGGCGGTTTTTCATGCCCAGATCCGGACCCAATGCCATAAATGCATCCACCATGGCCTCGGCGGCGTCTGATCTGTCCTCCAGGTCGGGAAAGATGATTGGCGCGATTTCGTCGTATAGCGGCTTTGCGACCGGCATATTGTAATTCAGGACATGGGGCAGGACCATTGCGTTGGACAGGCCGTGCGGTACGTGGAAATGGCCGCCTAACGGATAGGCGAGCGCATGGACTGCGGCGACGGGCGCATTGGCAAAGGCCATGCCAGCCAGCATGGAACCGAGCAGCATTGCGCTGCGTGCTTCGCGGTCATCTGGCGTTTCGCAGGCGGCGCGTAGGTTCGCGCCGAGCAGCGACAAAGCCTCCTTCGCCAACATGTCCGACAGCAGATTTTTCTTGTGGACCGAGGTATAGGCTTCGATCGCGTGCACCATCGCATCAATACCGGTTGCGGCTGTCACGTCGCGGGGCAGGCCGATGGTTAGGTCTGCATCAAGAACGGCCCAGTCGGGGTAAAGCTGAGGCGCGACCACGCCCTTTTTCTCTGCCTCGCCGGTGGTGACAATTGAAATGGCGGTGACTTCGCTGCCTGTACCTGCTGTGGTCGGCGCGAGGATGAGCGGCAGGCGGTTGCCTTTGGCCAATCCTACCCCATAAATCTCTGCAATTGGTTGGTCAGACGGAACCAGCAGGGCGATCAGCTTGGCGGTGTCCATTGATGACCCGCCACCGACCGAGACCACAGCATCCACACCCTCTGCCCGCGCAGCAGCAACAGCGGAAAGCACCATTGTTTCGGGCGGGTCAGCGACAACATCGTCGAAAACCCAAACACCAATACCTGCCTCTTTCAGTCCCTTTAGGGCTTCATCGGCTAAACCGGCAGCCAAGATGCCTTTGTCCGTTACAAATGCCACACGGGTTGCGCCCATATCGCGAACCAATGCGCCGATTTTCCCGGTAGCACCGGGTTCTGACAGGATTGAACGCGTGGTCTGAAAGGTAAAATTGGTCAATTTGACCTCCGCAATACTGGTGGACTATGGCCTGATGTTAGCCTTGGTTGGATCGCGGTTAAAGCTGAAACAACCGCCCCGGCCCACTGGCATCAGTCACTCCTGCAAGCCTCAGCATCCGCCATGATAGCGCGAGGTTGGAGGATATCACTGGTTTGCCCAGTTTGGCCTCTGCCTCTTCGATAATGCCAAAGGCGCGTAGATTGGTGCAGGAGGCAAATACAACCTCAACTTCCGACGCTGAACCGATGTCGAGAACGGCTTGCAATGTCGTGCTTTCGGCCATTCGGGCGACGACGCTGTCTTTTTCTTCCTCAAAGCTGCCGAATGCCGCGATTTCAAACCCGTTTGCCTTCAGCACGTCCATCATCCGCTGCGATACCTCCAGCGAATAGGGGGTGACGAGGCCGATGCGGGTGGCATCTAGTGCACGGCAGGCGTCCATGACCGCAGAGATGGGGTTGGTGGCTTTTGCGCCGGGGCGCTCTGTCTCGATAATCTCGCAAATGCGTTCCGGCCCGATGACAACCGCGCCTGACGTGCAACCGTATCCGATTACATCAAACTGCGGTTGGCTGGGCAGCATGGCGAGAGATGCAGGCAAGTTCGCCTCCATCTTGGCCAAAGTTTCAGGTGT
>JBMYPG010000117.1:0-10298 GCA_049600095.1 Pikeienuella sp.
GGTGGCCTTGCCCCCGGCACCGCTATTCTGGTCGGCGGCGACCCCGGCATCGGTAAATCGACACTATTGCTGCAAGCCGCCGCAGCGCTGGCTGAACGCGGTCAGAAAACCATCTATATCTCAGGCGAGGAAGCAACCCAGCAGGTCCGCATGCGCGCCGCCCGCCTCGGCCATGCCAAAGCGCCGGTTCTGCTCGCCGCCGCAACAAACCTGCGCGACGTGATCACGACATTAGAGGCTGAGCGCCCTGCCCTCGCCATTATAGACTCGATCCAGACGATGTGGGCCGACAACGTCGACAGCGCCCCCGGCAGCGTCAGTCAGGTTCGCGCTTCGGCCCACGAGCTGACTAGTTTCGCCAAACGGCGCGGCGTCAGCGTCGTTCTGGTGGGTCATGTCACCAAAGACGGCCAAATCGCTGGCCCTCGCGTGGTCGAACATATGGTCGACACAGTGCTCTATTTCGAAGGTGAGCGAGGCCATCAGTTCCGCATTCTCCGCGCCGTGAAAAACCGTTTCGGGGCCGCCGATGAAATCGGCGTGTTTGAAATGGGCGATTCTGGCTTGAAAGAGGTTGGCAATCCTTCCGCCCTCTTCCTCGCCGACCGTGACGGCCGCACGCCGGGCTCAGTCGTTTTTGCAGGCGTCGAAGGCACCCGTCCTGTTCTGGTCGAAATACAGGCCCTCGTCGCATCCTCCCCCCTCGGCACCCCGCGCCGTACAGTCATCGGCTGCGATTCCGGGCGCCTTTCCATGATCCTCGCGGTGCTAGAGGCACGCTGTGGTATCTCCCTCGCAGGCAATGACGTGTTCCTAAACGTCGCTGGTGGCCTCCGCATCAGCGAACCTGCCGCCGACCTTGCCATCGCTGCGGCGGTTCTGTCGGCCTATCGCGACACACCCTTCCCCGCCGATACCGCGATTTTCGGCGAAATCAGCCTCTCCAGCGCCGTGCGTCCGGTCAATCAAAGCGCGGCCAGGTTGAAAGAGGCGGAAAAACTTGGCTTTTCGCACGCCTTCGCACCTCAACAGGTGAAAGCTTCCGCCGAATCAGGCATGAGGGTGACCGAAGTGCCGGACCTTGACCGGCTGATGGATTTGATCATACCGGGTCGCCAGATATGAATTGCTTTGTGAGGTGCACATGGAACTGACAATTGCGGACGGAATCGTTGTCCTCGTCATGCTGGTTTCAGCAGTCCTAGCCTATAGCCGCGGTTTAACCCGCGAGGCATTGGCCATTGGCGGTTGGATCGTCGCCGGTATGTCCGGTTTCTTCTTTGCACCAATGATCTCTCCATTGTTGCTAGAGGTCCCTGCCGTAGGCCCGTTCCTCGCCGGTTCATGCTCCATGACCGCGCTGGCGTCATTCTCCGTCGTCTTTGGTATCACGCTGATCATCTTGTCGATCTTTACGCCAGTGTTATCTCAGGCCGTGCATAGCACCTTCCTCGGCCCGGTTGATAAGGGGCTGGGGTTTGTATTCGGCCTCGCGCGTGGACTTCTGCTGATCGGCGTTCTTTACCTGCTGTACGATATGATCGTACCAGTTGATGACCGCCTCGCCGCCGTCGATAACTCAGCCAGCCATGAACTATTGGCCGAGGCTGCAAAATCCATTCAGGGCCAAACCCCGAAAGAGGTTCCATCATGGTTGCAGTATCGCATTGATCACCTCATCGGCGAATGTGGCGACACATCTGACAACGCCGCGCTGATCGCACCTGTGCGCTCTGTCGCAGTTTTGTAATAGATAGGTGACAGCCGCAACGCCCCTGCGTATAAGCCGCGCAAACGACACAACAACGGACCAGTGATAATGTCAGACCCTTTCGAAGTTGATTTCGCGGGCCCGTTTGATGACGACAAATTACGCGAAGAATGCGGTTTGTTCGGCGTCTTGGGCGCTCAAGACGCTGCTAACTTTGTCGCGCTAGGGCTCCACGCACTTCAACATCGAGGGCAAGAGGCTGGGGGCATCGTTTCTTACGATCCGGTTGAAAGTCGTTTTAACAGCGTTCGCCGCATGGGCTATGTCCGCGATAACTTTACCAAACCCGATGTGATGCAGGCCCTGCCCGGTCGTTCCGCTATGGGTCACGTCCGGTATTCAACATCAGGCAGCAAGGGCCAGACAGCCATTCGTGACGTACAGCCGCTTTATGCTGATTTCGCTCGCGGCGGCTGCGCCATCGCCCACAACGGTAATCTCACCAACGCATCGGCCCTGCGTGAAGAACTGATCGAAGGCGGCTCAATCTTCCAGTCGTCATCAGACACTGAATGCATCGTCCATTTGATGGCTCGCTCCATTCAGCGCGATATTCCAGAGCGTGTGAAAGACGCGCTCCGCCGCGTCGAAGGTGCCTTCTCCATTATTGCCATGACCGCCAATAAAATGATCGGCGTGCGTGATCCATTGGGCGTCCGCCCGCTGGTGCTTGGCAAAATCAACGACGCTTATGTCCTCTCATCCGAAACCTGCGCCCTCGACATTATCGGCGCAGAACTGGTGCGCGAAATCGAACCGGGCGAGATGGTCATCATCTCCAAAGACGGCATTCAGTCTGAGCGCCCGTTCCAGCCGCAGCCATCGAAATTTTGCGTGTTCGAATACGTCTATTTCTCTCGCCCAGACAGCATGATCGGCGGAATGAGCGTTTACGAGGCCCGCCGCCGCATCGGTGCAGAATTGGCAAAAGAGGCTCCCGTAGACGCCGATTTTGTCTGCCCCGTACCAGACAGCGGCACCCCCGCCGCCATCGGATATTCGCAGGCGAGCGGCATCCCCTTCGCCATGGGCATCATCCGCAACTCATATATGGGCCGGACATTTATCGAACCCTCCGATAGTATCCGAAACATGGGCGTGCGGCTAAAACTGAACGTCAACCGCGCTTTGATCAAAGACAAACGTGTCATTCTGGTTGATGACAGTGTTGTGCGCGGTACGACTTCTCGCAAAATCAAGGAAATGGTGTTGGACGCCGGTGCGAAAGAAGTCCACTTCCGCATCGCCTCGCCCCCCACCCAATGGTCATGTTTTTACGGCGTCGATACGCCAGAGCGCAGCAAACTGCTGGCGCACAACATGACCGAAGAACAAATGGCAGAGCACCTGAGCGTCGACTCGCTAAAATTCATCAGCCTCGATGGCCTCTACCGCGCTTGTGGAAAACCAGAAGGCCGCAACAAAAAATGTGCTCAGTTCTGCGATGCATGTTTCAGCGGCGAATACCCGATTAAACCATCAGACCACATCGCCGCCACCGGCGATCAATTGCATGAGCCTGTCTGACAATGGCTGCTCTTACTGACAAACTCGCGCTGGTCACTGGCGCATCCCGTGGTCTGGGTTATGCCGTCGCCCTTAAACTCGCAGCCGAAGGCGCTCACGTCATCGCCCTCGCCCGTACCGTTGGCGGGTTAGAGGAACTGGACGATGCCATCACGGCCGCAGGCGGCGCCTGCACCCTCACCCCACTCGACATCACCGATGATGCAGGGTTGGAGCGTTTGGGCGCTGCCATCCATGGCCGCTGGGGCAAGCTGGACATGCTGGTCCACTGCGCCGCACAAGATGCCCCCTTGTCGCCCGCAGAACATGCGGCGGACAAAGACTTCGACAAGGCGATGAAGGTCAACGCCCGCGCCACTCAGCGCCTGATCCGCGTCACCGACCCATTACTGAAAGCCGCTGACAACGCACAGGCCGTATTCATCGACGACACCATCGCAGCAGGCGAAAAATTCAACGCCTCCTACGGCGCATCCAAGGCAGCGGCCCGCGCCGTCGTGCAATCCTACGCCTCTGAAACACAGCGTACCGGCGCGCTTGTTTGGTTTGCCAATCCCCCGGCAATGCCAACCGCCATCCGAGGCCGCGCTCACCCGGGTGAAGATCAATCAACGCTGACCTCATGCGAAACCGTCGCGCAGGCCATAACAGATCACATCACCGCCCGCGACATCGCCGCTGGCAGCACGGCGGATCTGTGACGGCAACGGCCAAACGTATTACCATCGACACCCCGGTAACTTACCGGGATGAACTGCCAGACGCCGTTGATGTCGTCATCATCGGCGGCGGCGTCATTGGCACCTTCACCGCCCTCTACCTCGCCCGTACCGGAAAATCAGTGCTGCTTTGCGAAAAAGGCCGCATTGCTGGCGAACAATCCTCTCGCAATTGGGGCTGGATCAGGCAGCTAGGCCGCGATGAAGCTGAACTCCCCATCATGACCCACGCCCTGTCGCTGTGGCAGGAAGTGGATGCAGACCTCAAAGGTGCCTGCGGCATCGTCCAATCAGGTACCAACTACCTTGCGACGTCTGAAGCGGTACAGACAGCCAACGAAGACTGGTGCAAAATCGCCACCGCACAGGGCCTGAAACCAAAATTCCTCAGCCGCCGCGATGTGGCCTCGATGTTCTCTGACGCCTCCGATTCCCGCTGGGTCGGCAGCGTGCAAATGCCAACCGACGCACGCGGCGAACCATGGGTCGCTGTTCCCGCCGTCGCCCGCCTCGCCTCTGCCAAGGGTGCACTGATCCGAGAAAACTGCGCCGTCCGGGGCTTGGAACGCACCGCAGGAAAACTCTCCGGTGTGATCACCGAAGACGGCCCTATCCGCTGCGAACAGGTCATCCTCGCGGGCGGCGCATGGTCATCGACCCTTTGCCGAAACGAGGGGATCAGCCTGCCTCAGCTTTCCGTCCGCGCCACTGTCGCCGCAACAATACCGATGGCCAAATTCTTCAACAGCGCCGCAGCAGACGAACAACTCGCCCTCCGCCGCCGCGCCGATGGTGGCTATTCGCTGGCAATCACAGACAAACACGGCTTCTACATCGGCCCCGATGCTTTCCGCCATTTCGGCATTTACCTGCCTCAGTTACGGGAAAGCTGGAAAGACTCAGACTTCCACCCAGCCGCCCCAACAGGTTTCCCCGATGCATGGCGCGCCCAACGTCGCTGGACCGCCGACCAATCCACACCGTTTGAGCGAACCCGCGTGCTGGAACCTGCGCCCGATCAGAAATACCTGAAACGCATGCGCAAACGTTTCGCCGAACGCTTCCCAAAGGTAGGCGAACCAACATTGGCACATACATGGGCAGGCATGATCGACGCTATGCCCGACGTCGTACCGGTGGTCGACCGCGCGCCCATGCTGGACGGTCTGATCATCGCAACAGGAATGTGCGGCCACGGCTTTGGAATAGGCCCCGGTTTCGCCCGCATCATCGCCCGTATGGCCACAGGCGAAACACCAGAGCACGACCTAACCCGCTTCCGATTCTCGCGCTTTACCGATGGCAGCAAATTGAAACTTGGCCCAGCGCTCTAATCGAAAAACAACGGCTCAATTCTTCTGGCAATCTGAATCAATCTTGCACATTATTCTGACAAGTATGCACCGTCGGCGAAATGCTGGCCAGCATGCAACCCAAAGACCCAAAGGAAATTGCACCGATGTCAGAGAAAATAGCGAAAGAACAACCTGATCGGTCGGCATTTCATCTCTTAGTCTTTCAACATGTCGCTGCCGAACATTTAGGGCGTTTCGGCGATCTTTTTGCAAAAGACAACACAACAGTTACCGTGGTGAAGCTCGACCAAGGCGACAAAATACCAAGCCTTGAAGGCATCGATGGCATTTGGGCTTTGGGCGGCCCAATGCAGGTCTGGCAAGAAGACGAATACCCTTGGCTGGTAGATGAAAAGGCCGCTATCCGAGAAGCCGTCGTCGAACGTAAACTCCCCTATTTCGGCCTCTGCCTAGGGCACCAATTATTGGCCGACGCCTTGGGCGGAACTGTAGCCGTCTCAGAAACGCCAGAGGTCGGCGTAATGCCCGTTCACCTGACCGAGGCCGGCAAGCAAAGCAATATTTTCCACGGCATAAAACCCACGATAAGCTGCACACAAGGACATGGCGCTGAAGTGGTAAAAGCGCCACATGCCGCTGAAATTCTTGCAGAATCTCCTGACTGCGGAATTCAGGCACTCGGCATAAACGGCAACGCGTTTAGCATTCAATTTCATTCTGAACTGACGTTGGAAATGGTCGACGCCTGCCTAGAATTACCCGGATACAAAGAAGATTTTGACGCCTTGTTAGGCACCGAAGGCATTGCAGCTTTTCGCAAAGACGTCGATTCTCACAGCGACCGACACGACAAAATCGCCAAGATCCTCTACGAAAATTGGCGTAGAATTGCCGTGCCCAAAAACGCTTAACACAGGTGTTGCCAGCGCAAGATTAGAATGGGCTAAAGGGCACGGCTTTGCTCAGCAAAAACCGGAACTACCCCTTATAATCCCAACGCCCACGCGGCTTTTTCTTATCCGCAAACGGGTTCTCACCCTTGCGCATATTCAGCCTGATCGGCACGCCCTTCATGCCCAAATCCTTGCGCATGCCATTTACCAAATACCGGGAATAGCTTTCCGGCAAGTCATCAGCACGCGAACATGACACCATAAAGCTCGGCGGGCGGGCTTTAATCTGGGTCATATATTTCAGCTTGATCCGACGGCCACCGGGGGCGGGCGGCGGATGCTCCTGCGTTTTCTGGGTCAGCCAGCGGTTCAACTGAGCCGTCGAAACGCGAATATTCCAGTTGGAATGCATCTCCAACACAGCCTCACGCAACCGCTCCAAACCCTTGCCAGTCAGCGCAGACAGCGTAATCAACGGCGCACCAGATAGCTGAGGCAGCAATCGTTCCTGCTTTTCCTTCAGGTCTTTCAGCAATGCCTGTTTGTCCTCGGCGATGTCCCATTTGTTCACCGCAACAACCACAGCGCGCCCTTCGCGCTCGGCAAGGTCTGCAATGCGCAGGTCTTGTGCTTCATAACAATTGTGAACATCCATCAGAATGATCACAACCTCAGCAAATTTTACCGCACGCACCGCATCCGATGCTGACAGCTTTTCAACCTTGTTCTGAATGCGGGCGCGTTTACGCAGGCCCGCCGTATCGAATACTTTAAATGCCCGATCACCCCATTCAACGCTCAGGCCAATTGAATCCCGCGTGATCCCGGCCTCTGGCCCAGTCAGCAACCGATCTTCGCCCAAAATGGTATTAACCAAAGTGGACTTGCCCGCATTCGGGCGCCCAACAACGGCAATCTGCAACGGGCGGTCCGTGCCATCATCGTCGACCGGGCCATCCTCTTCGGCAATTGCCTCTTCATGCGCGTCAATCCGGGGCTGCAATTCGCGGTACAGGTCTTCCATACCCTCGCCATGCTCTGCTGACAGGCCTAAAGGCTCCCCCAGCCCCATGCCATAGGCTTCGTAAACAACTTCCTGCCCGGCTTTACCTTCGGCCTTGTTGCACACCAAAATAACATCCGCGCCACGACGGCGCAGAATGTCGGCAACATCCTGATCCAATGGCGTCAGACCAGCCCGTGCATCAACCATAAATAGGCAGGTATCCGCCATATCCACGCCGCGCTCCGTTAGCTTCCGCATCCGGCCCGGCAGGCTGGTGTCGGTCACTGTTTCCAAACCAGCAGTATCGATCACTTGGAACCGAAGGTCGCCCAGTCGCCCGGCGCCCTCTCTCAAATCGCGCGTAACACCTGGCTGGTCATCGACCAAAGCCAGTTTCTTGCCGACGAGCCGGTTAAACAGCGTCGACTTGCCCACGTTGGGGCGCCCGATGAGTGCAATTGTGTAAGACATAGCCGCCCTTTACGGCGCTGCGCAGCCCCGCGCAAGCCCCGGTTTGGCTCAGCGGGCCAATCAGCCAACAGTTCAGCCATCAGTTCGGCAATAACGTCGCTCTTAGATCACAGCAAAAGCCACGGCATGCGGGCCGCAGCCCGCAAAACCTAATTATTAACGAAGCGCAACCAGCGAACCGTTTTCAGTGACAACAAACACCATACCGCCAGAAACAACCGGCGTTACCGGGCGCAAGCCAGAGATTGATATCTCGCCCAATGCCTCACCCGTCAACGGATCAAAGCTCAAAAGTTTTTCATCTGACGATGTGGCCAACAACCGCCCACCGGCCAAAACAGGCCCGCCATAGGCAATCGCACCCTCGCGTTCCTCTGGGTATTTGTAAGATTTCAGCGGTTGCGCCCACATCGTGGTGCCATCCAACAGATGTAGCCTGACAAGTTGCGCGTCGTCCGTCACCAGGAATAATGTCTGACCATCGGCCCAGACCGGCGACATCGCACCAAATTCACGCGACCAAACCCGGCGACCAGACCGCGCATCAAACGCTGCCATACGGCCACTGTGGTTACCCACGACAACCGCGAAACCAACAATCACAGGGTCAGATGAAATATCACTGATGGTAGAGCTGGCAAAACCACGGCGGCCACCGCTCAGAACATCGCTCCACGCTCTCCGGCCATTTACCGCAGCAACGGCTACAACCTCACCCGAGCCAAAGGGAACAACGGCAAAACCACCGGCACGCGAAATTGCAGCACTGGCCCCGCCCAAAATACCGGCTCCAGCGGCAGCACCGGGCAGACGCCAGACAATTTCGCCGGTGTCAGGTGCCAAACCATAAGCGGTGTTATCGCGTGCAATCGCGATCACAATATTTTCGGTCGCAGCAGGCGCAGCCCGCGAAGGCGCTGACATGCGCACACGCCACAATTCATCACCGGTTGCTGCATCCAGCGCGATGACATCACCGAACCCAGTGGTCGCAAACAACCGACTACCTGCAATGGCAACACCGCCACCAAACCCATCGGCACCATCTTCAGATTCCGGCGACAGGTCAGCACGCCAGTTGACCGCACCATTGCTCACCTGAAACGATGAAACAGTCGCCGCAGCATCAATGCCATATACCGCATCACCAGCAACAACAGGCGACGAAGTCAGAATACCGCCGCCGCCATCACCCAATGATGATGTCCAGGCAACCGACAGACTTTCACCCAACGCCAAATGGCCAAATGTGTGCTCAGGCGAACCATTCGTCTGGCTCCACCCCGAATTGGAAACCGGCGCAGAAAGTGCCTCAACCTGTGCTTTAGCGGATGGAGAGGTCAGCAAATCATCAAAGGTCGCGCGAACGGCAATCCGCTCCCCCGGCAGTTTCACCTCATCATCGCCAAAGATGCCACAGCCGCCAAGCGTAAGTGCCGCAACGCCTAGCGCCGCAATCGGGCGCCACATAGATCCGGTATAAGCCATATTTGCCGCCCTTTACGCTAATTACTCCGCGACCGCTTCCGGGTCGCTCTCTTCCAAAGATACACCCATCGCGGTTAACAAGGCACTTGCCCTGCTACGTGCACTATTAGGTGTAGCCTGATCTTCTACAACAGCTTTCAAATCAGCCGCCGCCGCATCGGCATTTCCGGCACGGAACTGCGCAACACCGCGTGCTTCCAACGCCAAAATGCGAAACGCATTCTGGCCTTCGGCTACCGGGTTCAAGGCATTGACCAAATCTGCCGGTGCCATATCGGCTGAACGCAACATCAGCGCACGAAACGCCGCAAAGTCACGCAGAATCAGATCGGCATTGGGATCGAGGTTAACCAGATCATAGGCTTCGGCGGCTGCCTTGTCGTCGCCAGCTTCGGCGAATGCTGCCGCCGCCATCAGGCGCGCCATAACAGCCTCACCATCATGGGCCGCCGCATCGGCCAGCACGGTCAATGCCTGTGCAGCTTCCGCCGGCGTACCAGCCGACGCTGCCGTCAACGCCGCGCCCGTGTTTTCCGCCTGCGTTTTGGCTTGGCTGTTCATCCATTCATTAACGCCAGCCAACACCACAATGGCGACCACTGCGCCAATCACATAGGGCCCAAACCGTTTCCATAGTTTGAACATACGGTCGCGACGAACTTCCTCGCTGACCTCTTCGATAAAGGAATCTGTCTCGCTCAACTTGAGCCTCCGGCTAATTTTGGCGGCTCTGTCAGCCTGATTTCGGCGGACGTTACAAAAGCAGCACCAGAAATCCTAGGGCCTGCCCGTACTTTCCTGCCTTTTATGTGATTTTTAGTGCAACAAACGACGGATTGACCTGAATTCTCCGTATTGCATTTAAGTCGAGAGGTCTTATTTGACCCAACATATGCAACGCCCACGATTTGGGGTATTCACATGTTGCAACCAAGAGGGCGTTTTAATGGCATTCGGAAATCACATCGCGGTCGCTCTGATCGCGTTTGCAATCGCTGTAGAGCCTGCAATTGCAGCAGATTCCGCTCCCGCATCGGTGGTGGCGCTAAAATCTTCTGCACGCCCTTACACCGACACCCTGGTACTGCGTGGCAGGACCGAGGCGAA
>JBMYPG010000118.1:0-10265 GCA_049600095.1 Pikeienuella sp.
CCCATGCTGGCGAAGGCTTGGCGAAAATCGACGATGCCGCCCCAGACCAAAAGGCCAAACAAGGGATACATGGAGAGGGCGAACCAATAGCCGAACCGAATTGCCTTTGCCCATTCGTGGCGGGACAGTTCATCCCAAACACGCCCGGCATTGGTTTTTCCCGATATTGATGCGGCGATGAAAATGACGATTGCACCGGTGACGCCAACAATGCCCGGCCACCAGGCAAAATCGGCCCAGTCCTGATAGGCGGAGATTACCAAAGTGGCGAATGCAACGCAGGCGGCACCTATGGCCAAAAAGGTTGTGCGTCTGATCTGAATAAGAGTTCCTGTGTTCATTGTAATACCTTTCGTGTAACCTTTGAGTTACACGTAAATGATGCGATTCGCGTGTAACGTCAAGGTTACATTTTCGAAACCCGCCTAAAAATGCGTTGTGCTAAACGATACGGTCTCATCAAGTTGAATGCGGGTATCGTTGTGTTGATGCGCCACGGGTGCCACAAATAATGCAAACGGACTAAACGGATCATTCGAATGAAATTTCTGACCTTTGCCATTTTGGCACTATCGGTTGGTGCGGCTGTTGCCTCACCCATCACGAACACCCGGCAGTTGACCTTTGAGGGGAAACGGGCGGGCGAAGGGTATTATTCGGCTGATGGGTCGGCGATGATTTTTCAGTCAGAGCGGGATGAAGCCAACCCGTTCTACAAGATGTTCCTGATGGACTTGGAAACCGGTGACGTTGATCAGGTTTCGCCCGACCTTGGCAAAACCACATGCGGTTGGATTCATCCCGCTGGTGATCGGGTGATGTTTGCATCGACTCAGTTTGACCCCGAGGCGAAAGCGAAAATGCAAGAGGAGTTGGATTTTCGCGAATCTGGCCAGACCCGGCGGTATTCGTGGGATTATGATCCTGAGTTTGAGATTGTAGAGCGGGATTTGGACAGTGGTGAGTATCGCCGCCTGTCAGATGCGCTGGGCTATGACGCCGAAGGGGCATATTCGCCGGATGGGTCACGGATTATCTTTGCCTCTAACCGCCATGCCTATGTCGATGGTGCGGATGTGGATGCAGAGAAGCTGGCGCGGGAACCTTCGTTTTACCTCGACATCTATGTGATGAATGCGGATGGAACCAACGTACAGCGATTAACAACTAGCCCCGGTTATGATGGCGGACCGTTTTGGAGCGCGGACGGTAGCCGTGTGACGTGGCGGCGGTTTTCCGAAGATGGCGCGACGGCTGAGATTTTCACCATGGCACCTGATGGGTCAGATCAACGGCAGTTGACCGATATGGGCGTGATGAGCTGGGCGCCGTTCTTTCACCCCTCCGGCGACTATCTGATATTCTCTACCAACCTGAATGGGTTTGCGAATTTTGAACTGTATCTGGTGGATGCAGCGGGTGAGCGGGTTCCAGTGCGTGTGTCAGACCGGGCCGGGTTTGACGGGCTGCCGAATTTCACCCCGGATGGGGCGCAGATAAGCTGGACTTCGAACGCGACGCCCTTGAAACAAAGCCAGATTTTCGTTGGCGATTGGGATCATGCGGCGGCTTTGGCGTTGTTGGAGGCTTCGCCCAAGCGAGAGGGCGCTGCGGGGCCGGTGGATGAGACATCGCCGAAAATCACCGTCGACGATTTGAAACGCCACGTCTATGCGTTGGCCGATGACGCGATGGAGGGGCGGCTGACCGGGACGCCGGGTGAACAACTGGCGACGCAATATGTTGCCGATGCTTTTGCTGGGCTGGGGCTGAAGCCTGCGGGCGATAATGGTTGGTTTCAGGAGTTTGAGTTCACCTCTGGCGTTGCGCTGGGCGATGACAACGCGCTGAGCATTTCGGTGGATGGTGAGGCAAGAGCTTTAGAACTGAACACCGATTGGCGCCCGCTGGCGTTTAGCCGTGTAGGTGAGGCAGAAAAAGCAGCCGCGATTTTTGCTGGCTATGGCATTGATGCCCCGGCAGAGGGTGAGCAAGCGGCGTTGGATAGTTTTGCCGATCTGGACCTGACCGGAAAATGGGCGGTGATCTGGCGTGGGATGCCTGAGGCGGCTGATGAGGACAGGCAGACTTATCTGCTGCGGTTTGCCGATATGCGGTATAAGGCTGCGGCGGCGAAGGCGCGGGGCGCGGTTGGGGTGATCCTGACGCCATCGCCTTCGTTTGAGGCACCACTGCCACGGCTGAGTTATGAGGCGATTTCCGGCGACGCGGGCCTGCCTGTGGTCGCGGTTAACGCGGATGCGGGTGCACGTATGCTGGCAATTTTTGGCGATGATCTGGCCGGGATGACGGAGCAGATTGAAGCGGGAAAAGCCGCTGGGCGTGACCTGATTGGGGTGAATGTTGAGGGCGCGGTTGCGCTGAACTTTGAAACCAAGAAGGGCCGCAATGTATTGGCGCGGTTGGGCCTGGATAGCGACCTGCCGCCTGTTGTTATCGGCGGGCATGTGGACCATCTGGGTCGGGGTGAAACCTCTGGCTCCCTCGCATCTGTCGCCCAGCGCGGGCAGGTGCATAATGGTGCTGATGACAATGCCTCTGGCGTTGCAGGCCTCATTGAGGCGGCGCAAAAACTGGCTGCCGATCACGCCAAAGGTAAGCTGAAGCCCAAGCGGGATGTGGTTTTTGCCGCTTGGTCGGGCGAGGAATTGGGCCTGTTGGGTGCCAGTCATTACGTCAAATCGCTGGGCGGTGAGGATGGCGTTGCTGATTTGGTCAGCGTCTATCTGAACATGGATATGGTCGGACGTATGCGCGACAAGGTGGTTGTCGGCGGTGTGGGTTCCTCACCAGTATGGGCGCGAGAATTGGAGCGGCGGAATGCCGTGGTTGGCCTGCCCATCGTGGTATCAAACGATAATTATGCGCCGACGGATACAACGGCATTTTACCTGGGCGGCGCGCCCATTCTGGGGTTCTTTACCGGCGTGCACGGGGATTACCACAAACCATCGGATACGGCAGACAAACTGAACTACGAAGGGCTGCGCGATATTACGCGGTTGGTTGCCTTGATCGCCCGCAGCCGTGCGAAGGATGCGGAGGAGCCGGAGTACATCAAGACAGCACGCAAGACAGAAACCGCGCGGCGGCGGGGTAAGGTGTTTTTGGGCACCATTCCCGATTATGCGGGCGGCGATGTCGAAGGTGTGGCGATTTCAGGTGTGGTCAAGGATGGCCCGGCCGAGGTTGCTGGCTTGCTGGGCGGTGATGTGATTGTTGGTCTGGCGGGTAAGGATGTTGCCAATATCTATGACTTCGTGCGGGCGTTGAACGGCCTGAAAGCAGGCGAAGAGATTGACATTGTGGTAACGCGGGATGGCGAGAAAACACCGCTGCGCATTATACCCGGGCTGCGGGAGTAGATATATGCGGGGCGCTCTGGCTGGTTTGATCTTTGCTCTCAGTACAGGCGCTGTATTGGCAGGTGATAACCATGAGCCAATCGGCGAGGGCGCGCAGAATCTGCCGATTTTTGACGCCCATATTCACTACAAAGAGCCGGCCTGGGATGCGTATCCGGTCAGCAGCATTATTGAATTGATGGACGAAAGCGGGGTGGCGATGGGGCTTGTATCCTCTACCCCCGACGAAGGCACCATCATGCTGTGGGAATATGCGCCAAACCGGATTGTGCCAGAGTTGCGGCCCTATCACGGCAATGCCGGGTCTTCGAACTGGGCCAATGCCGAAGGAATGGCGGAATATCTGGAAGGGCGGTTGAACCAGTATCCGCACGAAGGAATCGGTGAGTTTCATATCCATAATCTGGACACGGATAATGAGCCGCTGTTCCGCCAAGTGATCGCCATGGCCAAGACACGGGATATTTTCCTGCATGTTCATTCGGGGCCAGAGCCCATTCGCTGGCTGTACAGTCTGGACCCGGATGTAAAGATCATCTGGGCGCACGCCGGTTTGGGCGAACCTGCCGAAGTGGTTTATGAACTTATGGCAGAATTCCCCGAACTGGTCGCTGATACGTCACTGCGTGAGTATGCCATTCTGGGCCGCAGTGGTGGCATTGAACCGGAATGGATGCAAATTATTCTGGAATTTCAGGATCGTCTGATGGTTGGCAGCGATACCTGGGTGAATGGTCAATGGGACAGCTATCGCGCCATCATCGCGTCGAACCGGCGGCTTTTGTCTTATCTGCCGCGCGAGGTGGCGGAAAAGCTGGCCTATAAAAATGCTGAGCGGCTGGTTGGGCGGGTGATTTCAAATGACCTGTTGGGGACGCGATAGAGCGCTGATTGCTTCCGGGCTAGCGAGGCGGCGTGGGTAGGGCTATAGACCTGCGCTATGGGTGGTTCATCTACATATGACGTAGCGATTATCGGCGCGGGCGCGGCTGGCATGTTTTGCGCGGCAGAGACGGCGCGACGTGGGCGGCGCGTGGTGGTTATTGAACATGCGCGCAAACCGGGCGAGAAAATCCGCATATCTGGTGGTGGGTGCTGTAACTTTACCAATCTGGATGCGCGGCCAGAGGCTTATCTGTCTGGCAACAAAAGGTTCTGTGTCTCTGCGTTAAAGCGATATACGCAGCATGACTTCATCGCGCAGGTCGATGCGCATGGGATCGACTGGCACGAAAAAACGCTGGGTCAGTTGTTTTGCGACGGGAAATCCACCCAGATTGTTGAGATGCTGCTGACCGAGATGGGCGATGCGGGCGCTGAGCTGCGGCTTGGCTGTTCTGTCGACCGGGTTGAGGCGCGGGGCGGCGGATTTTTGCTGTCCACCGATCAGGGCGCGGTGGAAGCCGGGGCACTGGTTGTGGCTTGCGGTGGCAAATCCATCCCCAAGATGGGCGCGACCGGGTTTGGTTATCAAATTGCGCGAGATTTTGGCGTTGCCGTGACGGAAACGCGGGCCGGGTTAGTACCGTTTACCGTTTCTGAAGCGGATAAAGCACGGTTTGCCGAATTGCCGGGTGTGGCAGCGGATGTTGTCGCCAAGGCTGGCAAAGCGAAGTTCGAAGAAGCGATGCTGTTTACCCATCGTGGATTGTCTGGCCCAGCGATGTTGCAGGTATCATCCTATTGGAAAGAGGGTGAAGAGATCGCCGTTAGTTTTGGCGACAGCGACGCGATTTTTGCCGCTTTGCGTCAAATGCGGGCAGAGAATGCAAAATGGTCACTTGCGCGGGCGCTGGCGACGGTGTTGCCAAAGGCATTGTCGCGCATGTTGGCCGAGGAAACCGGCATTACCAGCCATATGGCTGATCTGTCAGACAAACGGTTGCGCAAGGTTGCCGCTGATCTGTCTGACTGGCGTTTGCAACCCATTGGAACCGAAGGCTATCGCACTGCTGAGGTTACTCTGGGCGGTGTTGATCCTGACGCGCTGGACAGTCGAACGATGCAGGCGCGGGATGTGCCGGGGCTGTATTTTATTGGTGAGGTTGTTGATGTGACTGGCTGGCTGGGCGGTTACAATTTCCAATGGGCGTGGTCATCAGGCTGGGCGGCGGGGCAGGCGGTTTAGAACCGCCAATTCGCCTTTGATCCCACATACCTCCGATAGAGGTACGTATAAGCAATGCTTATCTAATCCCTTATGATTCATCGTTTTGGGGTGGTCGCCGCTGGGGGTATGGTCGCTTCAATTAACATGTGGAGAGACCGCTATGAATGCGCCAACCGTTGACCTGACCCCAAACGACGACCCGTTTCGTGCGGACCCGAAGGCCTCGTTCACCTTGCCAGCACGGTTTTATACGGACCCGGCGATATTTGAGGCTGAGAAGTCGGCGATTTTCTACAAAACCTGGCATTACGCGGGGCATGTCAGTCAGGTGATGGAGAAGGGATCGTATTTTACGACTTCAATCCACGAACAGAATATTTTCGTCGCCCGTGGCCGGGATGGAGAATTGCGGGCGTTTTTTAATGTCTGTGCGCATCGCGGGCATGAATTGCTGACAGGTGCCGGGCGCAAGAATGTCATTACCTGCCCCTATCACGCATGGGCGTTTGATTTTGATGGGCGTTTGGTGAATGCGCGCAATTCGGAGAATGTCGACGGGTTCAACAAATGCGATTTTTCGTTGAAACAAGTACGAGTGGAGGTTTTCTGCGGGTTGGTTTTGATCAACCTGGACGCCGATGCCAAACCTTTTGCCGAAACGATGGTGGGGTTGGAGGAGGAGATCCGCCAGTATCTGCCGCGTGTTGACGAATTGGCTTTTGCGCAACGCGATGAATACGAAGTGCAGGCGAATTGGAAGGTTTTGGTAGATAACTTTCTTGAATGTTATCACTGCGCCCCGGCGCATAAGGATTTTGTCGATCTCGTCGATATGAACTCCTATCGGACGATCACGCACAAAGGGTATTCGTCTCAATGTGCAGCGGCCCCCCGAACGACGAATTCAAATGCCTATTCGTTTGAACCGGGGGATGTTGATTTTGGCTATGCCGGATTTTTCGTTTGGCCGAATTTCACCATCTGGATTTATCCGGGGGAGCCGAACCTGTCGGTGCTGCAAATGAACCCTGACCAGCCGGAAACCTGTGTGGAGTATCAGGATTGGTTCACATTAGGCGGCGAGGTGACGCCTCAGCTTTCAGATGCCATCGCCTACCAGAAAGATGTGTTGCAGCCAGAGGATATTGGGCTTTGCGAAAGTGTTCAGCGCGGCCTGAAATCGCTCGGCTATAATCAGGGACGGTTTATCGTGGATGAAGACCTGACTGAGTTGTCAGAGCATGCTGTTCACCATTTTCAGGTGATGGTGGCCGAAGCGCTAGGCGTTAAGCCGGGCTGAGCACATGGATGCCCGCCATCATGCGATTAAAACATGATGGCGGGTGTGATATTAAACTGCCAATGCGACGCTAAGCGAAGCAGTGGCCAAGGCGGCATGCGCGGCCTCTTTCCCCTTCAGCACGAAATGATCGCGGAAAAAGGCGTTGTGGGTTTCAGTTTCCTGATAGTGATGCGGTGTCAGGACGACTGAGAAAACCGGAACATCGGTTTTCAATTGTGCCTGCATCAACCCGTTAACAACGGTTTCGGCCACAAAGTCATGACGGTAAATGCCACCATCAACAACAAAGGCTGCACCGATGACGCCATCATAACGACCAGTTGCGGCCAGCCGTTGTGCAACGAGCGGGATTTCAAAGGCACCAGGAACATCGAATGTATCAACGATGCCTTGGCCATTGGTTTTCATCGCAACTTCCTCAACAAAGCCCACGCGGGCCTGATCAACGATGTCTGCATGCCAGCGCGCGCCGATAAAGGCGAAACGCAAAGGTGTAGTGGTGGTTTTCGGTGTGCTCTGATCCATCAGTTAGCTCCGTTACTTAAAGAAGCGTTGAATCAAGGCGTTACGATCAAAATGCGGGGGCAAAACAGGCGTCCGTCATAAGCGGGCGCGCATTAAACCTTTGCACTTCTCACGCTCTCTTCCATCCGGACTATGACCGTCGGCTCCGGGGTCTCACCGGATCTGCTGACCCCTGCTGCTCAGTTGAACCGCAAGGCGCTCGCGGGCTTAAACGGGCAAGCCCGTCAATACCGCCGGTAGGGAATTGCACCCCGCCCCGAGAACGCGCCGCCTCATTTGAGACGACACGACATCTGTAGCTTGGTGCAACCAAGCTGGCAAATGATTTTGATGCTGGTGATGAGAAAGCACTGGCCGGGGGGTAGGGTGATTGTGGCTGATAATGATACCCACCTTTGCCACACGCGATGATTTCAATTTCTGAGTAGTGCTAACCTAGTTTGCAGCAAGCCGCAGACGCCGACAAAAAACGCGATGCCGATGGTCCAAGCCATACCTGCAAAAGTTGTGATCCAAAGGCCGTTTATTAACAAAACTATGGTGGCGACAACCCAAACCCCATCACCGAATGCGAAGAAAAAGATTTCCGCCCTTTTGGGACGCGCTTTCATGCTCGTCCAAAGCAGCGCTGCAGCATTTACTAAAAGACCTATTCCCAAAACCTGAATCAGCGTCACCGGCGGGTTGCCTAGAAATTCTGCTGTCCATTCGCCTGCGAACGCGAACAATGCTCCGAAGAGAACGCAGGAACCCGCATTTGCTTGTAAGACCAGTCTTAGCATTGAGAACTCTCCTGATTAGTTGTTAACTTAGTTGACAGATAGTGAGGTGAAGACATCATGTCAACTAAGTTAACAAGACGATCTCCCGTAGCCGGGTATGAGTTGAGCGATAGTCATTCGCTGGCGCTCACTCTGGCGGCGGATTGCTTTCGAGATCGCATGGTTTATTGGTTGCTTGAGAAGTTATGGCGAGATGGATTTGAAGGCCTCAAAGCTGGCCAGCTTTCATTCCTTGGGTCACTGGATTGCGGGGTAAATTTTGCTGCAGAGCTAGCGCGTACCTTGGCGATTTCGCGCCAAGCTGTTCATAAAACAGTTCGCGAACTTGAAGCTGCTGGTTGGCTTGCGACACAACCCGACGAGTCCTTGGGTAATCAGCGGGTGATCGTTTTCACTGAGGAGGGCGAACGCATGATGTCACACGCTCGGGCCCATTTTTTGACCTTAGACAGTCTTCTAACCGAACAATTCGGTGAAGAAAAACTGACAGAGCTGCGAGGCCTATTAGACTTTGATCCGGTTGGAAAATGACGTGGCAGGTGCCGTTGTGTTCACCTGCCACAATTTTGCTAATCTAATTTACAGCGTCCCCGCCGCATATTTGATCGCCGCCACGGTCTCATCCAAATCCGCATCAGTGATGGCGTAAGATGGGTAAAGTTTACCTGGGCTTTTGAAGATACCCTTTTCGCGCAGCAGGGTGTTGTAGCGGGCGTTTTTCGCCGCGTCTGCCGTCATGACATCGCGGTAATCATTGACTTCTCGGTCGGTGAACACGCAATCAAACAGGGTTGGGTCGCCGACGATTTGCACTGCGTGGCCTGCATTGGTCAGCGCTGTTTTCTGCGCATCCATCAAGGTTTGCCCGATGTGGCGCAGGCGGTCATAAACGCCGGGGCGGCGCAGGATCTCCATTGTTTTCATGCCCGCGACCGAAGCAATCGGGTTGCCCGACAGGGTGCCCATCTGCATCATCCACTGATCTGCGCCGACCTTGGCCTTGTCGAAATGCGCCATAATATCAGTGCGCCCGGCGATAGCGGCCAACGGGAAGCCGCCGCCGACGACTTTGCCCAAAGTGCAGAGGTCTGGTGTCACGCCGTATAGCTCTTGCGCGCCGCCATAGGCGAGGCGGTAACCCGTGACGATTTCGTCAAAGATCAAGACGATTCCAGCTTTGTCGCATTCGGCCCTGAGTCCCTCCAAAAAGCCGGGTGCGGGTGGGATCAGACGTTGCAGGGGTTCAACGATGATGCCTGCGATGTCCGGGCCATGTTCGGCGATCAGGGACTTGGCGAAGTCGAGATCATTGAATGGCGCGATCAGCATTTCATCGCGCACACCGTCAGGAATGCCCGCACTGTCCGGCACGGCGACGGGAAAGTTGACGAGGCGATCCGGGGCGAGGGACATCTGCGCCTCGGCCGACATGCCGTGATAGCCGCCTTCGAATTTCATCATTTTGGTGCGCCCGGTGAAGGCGCGGGCGGCGCGCATGGCGTACATATCGGCCTCACCGCCGGTGCAGACATAACGAACCTGTTCGGCGCAGGCCATGTCCTCGATAATCTGTTCAGCCAGTTCAACACCGCGGGCGTTGTTGGCGAAGAACGTCATTCCCTTTGGCAATTGTTCCAGCACCGCCTCCATCACCTCTGGATGGCCGTGGCCCAGCAGCATGGGACCTGAGCCGATCAGATAGTCGATGTATTCATTGCCGTCCTCATCCCAAACACGGCTGCCTTCGCCCCGGTTGATGATAACGCCGGGGTCAAAATTGCCGAACCCCCCGGCGGGGAGGGCGGCGTTGGCACGGTCAATCCAGTCTTGCTGTGACATGCGTTTGGTCCTTAATCGATGATGGCGATGGGCGCGCCGAGCGCGTCGGGGTCAGGTGAAACGCCGAGGCCGGGGCCTGTTGGCGGTGAGATGCGGCCATTGTCGCGCACCGGTCCTTCGGGCGCGATGCGGGGGGCGACATAGCCCGATAGGTCGCAGACATTCAGAACATGGCGCGGGTCGGTGGCGGCACCCAGATGCAACAGGGCGGCGGTGGTGATGTCGCTGCCCCATGTATCCTCAATACACATTTTCGGTCCAAGATGCAGACACAGGTCACGGGCGCGGCGCATGGCGCTCATCCCCCCGAACTTGCTGAG
>JBMYPG010000119.1:0-10249 GCA_049600095.1 Pikeienuella sp.
GTGGGCGGATGACTGGTTTTGGTATGGCCGGTGATGAACGAGTTTATGCCCCTAAAGACTTTCTGCCAGCGTTTGATTGTATGAGGGAGGCCGGTTTTCAGCTTACCTGCCATGCTGGAGAATGGGGCGGTGCTGATAGTGTTCGCGCCGCGTTGGATGACTTGGATGTTGAACGGATTGGACATGGGGTGCGAGGTGCAGAGGACCCGGACCTGATGCGTCGGTTGGCAGCGGAGGGGATAACGTTGGAAGTTTGTCCCGGTTCGAATGTTGCGTTAGGCGTTTATCCAGATTGGAACGCGCATAGTATCGATGTCTTGCGAAACGCGGGGTGTCGGGTCACAGTGTCGACGGATGATCCACCGTTCTTTCACACGACGATGAATCACGAGTATGAAATGCTGTCCAAGATGTTTGGATATGGAAAAGAAGATTTTGATGATTTTGCATATAATGCAGTCTCTGCCGCATTTTGTGACGATGAAACGAAATCAAAACTAAGCGCTAGAATTTGAATGGAGTGCAGAATGATCGACGGCGTAACAGTAGCGGACCACCCATTGGTCCAACACAAATTGACCCTGATGCGGGATGTTGCATGTTCCACGGGGGAGTTCCGCCGTTTGTTGAGAGAGATTAGCCAGTTTCTGGCCTATGAGGCGTTGCGCGACTTGCCATTGACAACTCGTCGGATTGAAACGCCGATGATGGAAATGGATGCTCCGGTAATCGCAGGCAAAAAGCTGGTTTTTGTCTCGATTTTGCGGGCGGGCAATGGCTTGCTTGATGGTTTGTTGGAATTGGTTCCATCGGCACGGGTTGGTTTTATCGGATTGTACCGTGATCATAAAACGCTACAGGCCGTTGAATATTATAATAAGCTACCAAAAAACCTTGGTGAGAGACCCGTCGTTTTGGTTGACCCAATGTTGGCGACAGCAAATTCCGGCATTGCGGCGATTGAAAAAGTCAAAGAAGCAGGGGCAAAGGATATTCGGTTTGTTTGCTTGCTTGCAGCCCCGGAGGGGTTGAAGGCAATGCGCGCAGCGCACCCTGATGTATCGATCTATACGGCGGCGGTTGATGATCGGTTGAATGAAAACGGGTACATCGTACCCGGCTTGGGTGATGCTGGTGACCGCATGTTTGGGACCAAGTAGGTTGTGAGCACCGTTCTTGTCACAGGTGCCGCTGCGCTGGTCACTCAGGATGATTTGGAAAACGAACTGAGTGACGGGGCCCTATTCGCCCGCGATGGTGTGATTGAATGGGTTGGGCAGAGCGCTGATTTCAAGGGTAGCGTTGATCAGGTCATAGATGCCTCCGGGTGTGTGGTGACACCGGGTTTGGTGAATACACATCACCATCTTTACCAGAACCTAACGCGGGCGGTTCCAGCGGGGATTGATGCGCCGTTGTTTGGGTGGCTTCAGGCGCTTTACCCAATTTGGGCACGTATGGGGCCAGAGCATATTCAGGTGTCCACGATGGTTGGACTGGCTGAATTGGCCCTAAGTGGTGCGACTTGTGTTTCTGATCATTTGTATATGTTTCCCAATGGTGCGCGGCTGGATGATGAAATTTATGCCGCGAAGGTAACTGGTGTGCGGCTGCATGCGACCCGTGGAGCCATGTCGATTGGAGAGAGTGACGGCGGACTGCCGCCGGATAGTTTGGTTGAGAACGAAGCCTCAATCCTGAACGATTGTATCCGGGTAATTGACGCGCATCATGACCCTAAACCCGGGGCGATGATACGGGTAGGGGTGGCGCCATGCTCCCCATTTTCAGTTAGTCGAGAGCTGATGCGCGATGCTGCGATATTGGCGCGTGATAAAGGGGTTATGCTTCATACTCACCTAGCGGAGAATGACGAGGACATATCCTATTCGCTGGAGAAATTCGGATGCCGCCCGGGGCAATATGCTGAGGAATTGGGCTGGACCGGCGATGATGTCTGGCATGCGCATTGTGTAAAGCTGGATGCCAATGAGATTGACCTGTTCGCCCGCACCGGTACGGGGGTAGCCCATTGCCCATGCTCAAATTGTCGATTGGGTAGTGGAATCGCGCCGGTTCGCGCCATGTTGGATGGCGGTGTGAAAGTTGGGCTGGGTGTTGATGGATCGGCATCAAATGATGCGGCAGACTTAATGTCCGAAGCGCGTCAGGCGATGTTGTTGCAACGTGTTAGCCTGGGTGCAGAGGCGCTGTCGACTCGCGAAGCGCTGCGACTGGCCACGCGAGGTGGTGCTGAAGTTTTGTGCCGGGACGATCTGGGCCAGTTGGTACCGGGGCGTCGGGCGGATTTTGCGATTTTTGGGTTGGATGGCATCGCCACTTCTGGCGCTTGGGACCCGGTTGCGGCCTTGGTCCTATGTTCGCCCCTACGCGCCCGTGATGTTTGGGTTGAGGGGAAGCCGATTGTTACAGACGGGCGTATCGTCAGCTTTGATCTGTCATCAGCTTTAAGTCGGCATGGAGAGTTGTCGCGTGAATTACATGAGTAGACTTAAGACGCTTTAGGCTGCCCTTTCTGCGTTAAGGCAATGCCAGCAAAGACCAGAAGCAGGGCGATACCGTGATAGAGTGCCAGAGTCTCGCCCAGAATGATGACCGCCAGTCCAGTTGCAAAGAACGGGACTAAGTTTACATAAACGCCAGCTTTGCCCGGCCCGACGAGGTCAACGGCGCGCATGAAGAAGACTTGCGCGATGAAAGATGGCGCGACTGCGATAAAGACTGATACTGCCCAACCTTTCGTGGTTGGGGCGACGTAGGCGGGTTGCAGTAGTTCCCAGACGAACATCGGAATTGAGGTAACAAAGGCGACAATGCTGAAAAACGTGAATAGGACGATGCCACGAATGGGTGGGCGTTTTCGTAGTGCAACCGTGTAGCCCGCGTATAAGGCACAGTTTGCGAACATTATCAGGTCGCCGATATTGAATTTTAAGGCAGCCAAGCCAGCGAGATTTCCTTCGCCAGCAAGTACGATCACCCCGATAATTGCAATTGCGACACCGGCACCTTGGATGACAGTGATACGATCGCCAAAAGCCAGATAAGCGCCGATCATGACCATTACCGGCATTACACCCTGAATGATACCAATGTTGGCACCGGCTGTGTAATAGGATGCAATGTAAAACAGGACGTTAAAGGCTGTAAGGCCACAGAAACCGGCAATGGTTAAGCCAATTAGAGAAGGCTGTAATAGGGGCCAAGCTTTTATCAAGTCTTTATGAAAAAGAGCCGTCAGTGTCGTTGCGACGAGTAACCAACGCACAAAAACCAATGTCATCGGCGAAATTTCGCCGACCGCCAATTGACCTGCAATTGCGTTGGTTCCCCACATAAAAGTAGTGCAGACCAACAGTGTCGCCGGTGATGAGTAGAGACGGAGTAGGGTCAAACCTTATGGTGCCGCATTCATGGCGGTGTTGAGGTAGGTGCGATTTACATCGGTTAAGTTGGCGATGACGCTGGCGTCGATGAGCGTTGCTTTGTCCAGTATCGCCCCGTTTGAACCATCGGCATCGCAAAAGCTGGCTCCGAACATCTCGGCACCAGTAAAGTCGGCGGAACGCAGGTCTGCGCCTGCAAAGTCGGTGCCATTGCCGTCTGAATTGCGGAAATCCGTATCCACTAAATCGGCACCGCGGAAGTTTGCGCCAGATACGTTGGAGCCGTTGAAGTTGGCACCGCGTAGTTTTGCATTGGCAAAGCGCCCGTCGCGGATCGTTGCATCGGAGGCGTCTAGGTTGCGGAGGTCTTCGCCGCTGAAATCAACACCGAGGAGGTCTCGTTTGCCCAAGCTTTTCCGTTCGATCATACGTTGCCGTAGTTCCGGCGGGATGTTACCGGTGATGAAGCGTTCCTCTGCCCATGGATTGGCATTATCGTGGTAGCCGGGGCCGGACTCCCAATAACCCAATTTGTTGTCAGCCCTAAGCTCTACACGCTCTAACCATTTGACAGATTTGTAGAAATATCGGCCGGGGGTTACGATCCTAACTGGCCCGCCGTGAATTTCCTCTAGTGGCTCGCCTTCTGCGTCGAAAGTTACCAATGGATTTAGTTCTTTGCAGAGGTCCATTGATAGGCTGGTGTCATGGGCGCGGTCTGTTCGAGCGATGAACCGCACGAATTTGGCGTTTAAAGTTGGTGCGGCCTCTGCGATCAGATCCATTAGCGGCACGCCTGAAAACTGACGGTCGAATTTTGACCAGCGGGTCACACAGTGAATATCGGTTACGATTTCGGTGCGTGGACGAGAGGCAAGTTCAGTGAGGTCGAGAGCGAGCTCATTTTGTACTTCACCAGAAATCCGGATTGTCCACGGCGACGCATCCTCGCGCGGTGCATTTTCCCCCAATACCGGCCAGTTCGCTGGGTTGCGGATCAGGCTTTGACCGGGGGGGAGGCGTTCTTTGTCAGTCATGTTGTGGGCCTGTCTATATCGCTGATCATCCCGTCAGATTGTGCCATTTCACCATTTATCCATACCGATGCAATAGCGCGATCATCGCCAAGGATGATCAGTGCGAATAGCAGGTCACTAATCGAGTTGGCTCTGGCGGTTCTTTGGGACAGAACGGGTGTGGCGTGAGGGTCGATAACGATCAGGTCGGCTTCATAGCCCGGTGCAAGTCTGCCAATTTTATCGCCAAGACGCATGGTTTCGGCTGATCCGATTGTTGACAGCTTCCACAAATCCGCTGGGTGAGTTGGGTTTCCGCGCAGTTGGCCGACCTCATAGGCTGATCGCATGGTTGAAAACATTGAGAAGCTGGACCCCCCGCCGACGTCAGTTGCCAGACCGATGGGAATGTTTGCTTCCCGCAATCCGGCAACATCGCAAAGGCCCGATCCGATGAACATGTTGGAAGTTGGGCAGTGCGCTATTCCAGCGCCTGTTTCTGTAAATACGCCGCGTTCTCTGTCTGTTAGATGTATAGAGTGGCCCATTATAGCACCGGGACCGCACAGGCCATGGCGCTGATAGACTGCCAAGTAATCTTGATCATCTGGGAAGAGGTCTGCAACCCATGAGATTTCTTCAACCTGTTCGGATAGATGAGTCTGCATCGGGCATTCTGGATGCTCTGCCCAGAGGGCCCCAGCGGCCTCAAGTTGTTGCTCGGTAGAAGTGGGGGCGAAACGGGGGGTAATGGCGTAGCTGAGGCGACCGTGGCCTGACCATTTATTGATGAGTGCCTTTGAATGATCATAGCCGGTTTGCGCTGTATCGCGCAGATTGTCCGGTGCGTTCCGATCCATCATGACCTTGCCAGCTGTAAAACGCATATTGCGTGCGGATGCTGCTTCAAACAATGCATCCACGCTTTCCGGGTGAATAGTGCTGTATGTGGCGGCGCTGGTGATGCCATTTGACGTGAGGAGGTTAAGATAATCTTTTGCGACGGCGCTTGCGTAAGTTTTGTCGAAAAACCGAGCTTCCTCGGGGAAGGTATATTCGTTCAGCCAATCAATTAGCCGTTTCCCCCAACTCGCGATAATTCGGGTCTGAGGGTAATGATTATGACAATCAACAAACCCCGGCGCGATGATGAAGTCGCCATAGTCGGTAGTTTCAGCAGTTGGGTGCCGTTTGCGCAAGATGTCCGCCTCGCCAACATCAAGGATATAGCCGTTTTCGATTAGAACAGCGCCTTTGCGCCGATGGGTTAAACCATCAGCGCCAGTCTCATCCGTATATTCAATCGTTTGACCGCAGAGAATTTTTTGCATAGTCGAGGTTTAACGGCTTTGGCAAAACATGCAATTCTTAGAGCAAGTTCTCGACGAAGATGGTTTGAACGCGCTATCTATTCATTTAGGAATAAGGAGATTTCGTCGACTGATGGCCAGAGCGAAAAACAGTAATGGAAAAGACCTAGGGTCTCGGATTTTTGCTTGGTATTGGGCGAAACAGGCTGCGCGCGTTGAAAATACTGGCGAAGTTAGAACAAAAATCCTTCAGCGTCGGGCAGAGCTGGACAAGATCGCGCAAAAACTGGAAAGCAGAATCGCTCATCAGCGACTGACACCGGATGCCAAAAAAGGGGAGGGATGGACGACCTATCCTGATTTTTTGTTGGTTCGTGTTGAACCTGGTGTGTGGCGGCAGGTGTCTTCGGATACCAAATTCGGTCGTGGGCTTAGTGTGTTCCATGATTGTTCAAGCGGCGCTTATACTTTGGCGCAACGACCGAACCGATCGGAATCGGCTAAGCACCGTTACGAGCTGTTTTTTGAGAGCTATGAATTCAACGGCTCTTATCTGTCCATGGCTCTTGCCGTGCCGGGCGACCTTCGTCGTCCGTTAACCGGAGAAGTGTTGCAGGCCGTGGTCGATATGCGGTCCTCGCGCCCGTTGAAGGCCTTTTTGCGTTTGAATATCAGTGGCCCGCGTGGGCGAGATGTTCTGTATGCAGAGGCTGAGGTTGGGTCTGGGCGGCAAAGCTTTGAATTCGATATGTCATTTGCTGCTTTTGAGTTGAGTAAAGACGACAATATTTGGCTGGACTTCATCGTCGACCGACCACGGATGGTTGAGTTTTCGGTACAAGATATGTCGATCTCACTTGTCCGGCGAGATGAGTTATGAATGGGGCAGCTATGCTGGACCCGGCAAGAGGCGTGATTGTTGGGTATGCGTTTAATGACGAACCTAGACCTGCACAGCTGGAATTTCTGCTAAATGGCAAAGTCGCACATAAGATAGTGGTCGCGGCACCGGTGTCGGTTTTAAGGCCGAACAACATTGATGCTCTTGGGGCACCACCTACTGCAATCTGCGCATTCGAAGCTAAGTTGCCGTTTGGCATATTGCATGATGAAGGCCGCGACATTCAGTTAGAGATCGTGGCGTCTGACGGCACTTCACTTTATGACGCGAAGTTTAATACACCGCAGGCGTTAGCGCCATTTGTGGAGGGTTCTGAAATGGCTGACGGCCTTACATTGGACATTGCGCGGCTGCGTGGTGGGGTTTTTCAGGGGACATTGATTGTCCACAATCATGGCACACCACCCGAAATCCAACTGCGTGTAAAAGGTACGGTGTACTCGACGGCCGAATTGTCAGGTGAAGGTGGGAAATACAAGTTTACCGCTGCATTGCCGATAGAAGTTCTGGATGACGGGGTGAACGTTGTTGAGTTTGTGCTTCCAAACGAAGAAGTGCTTCGCCGATTTCCGGTTTCAGCCGGAGTTGCGTTGGCTGGTGATCTGGCAGCAGAAGTTGCATCGCTGAGGGCTGAATTGGATCAGTTGAAGCAAGCATTCAGAGGGGCGCTTGCCGGAGGTGTTATTCGCCGGGATGAACGACCAATGATCATCGCTGAAACACTGACGCAGGTGGATCACATCCTTGAAATGCGTGATCGTGCGGATAGGTTCGAGCGGGTCGAGTTTGATGACCCGGAGGAAATGGATGAGCCTGATTGGGATATTGAAACGTGAACTCTAGGGGTGCCACCCTATTTATTGTTGGAGCCGACCCTTTGGCCGGTGACCCGCTGGACGCAGTAGCCTCAGCAGAGCCGATCCTACAAAGCGCCTACCAAAGAGTGGTGCGGATTTCACCGAGTGGTGACCGATCATTGCGGGCGATGCGACGTGCTTTTCGCCCTGAACGTGATCGCCTGCTGTATGATTTTACTCGCCGAGAGCCCGTTGTTTGGGCGGGGAGAGAGCCTGAAACCTCGCCGGGACTAATATTAGTCGGAGCTGCGCGCCTGACATTGAGTTCTACACCCAGCCGCGCCGGTTTACGATATGCGGAATTAGCTCCGGATGCTTGGCGGACAAGTCAGGTTGTTGCACTGGCTGCAAATGTTGGTGGATTGCCTGTCTTACCGCGCCCTGCACCACGATATGTTCGGCGTGCTGTAAGTGTTAAATATGACATTACTTGTGTGTGCCCAGAGTTCGGTGTGGCCGAAGCATATGCTGCCTTGCTGGTGTGCCGGGAGCATTTCGGAAGCGTGGGCCGCCGGATGCTAATTGTTGCGCAGGACACTAAGGATGCAGAAGAAATCACCCGATACAGTAAGATGTTAGGTGTTGAAAATGTCTGCGATGTTCAAACGATTTTACGTCGGAGAGAGTTGTTCATCCTGTTAGCCGAAAGTCGCCTCGTTTGTGAATTTGATCGCAGGGCATGGCCCGGAGTTACTGACGTTGTTGCTACGGCGATGTGCGTTGGTCGCCCCGTTATGCGATTAGAGGGGCAATTAAGTGATGCGTCAGAACAGATTGCTCAGTTTTGGAAAAGTGGCGAGGCCCCCGGCTCGGTTAACTCTGTCCCAACAATCGAACCAGCATCATTCGGCAAGAAATTGGTGCGCCAGATTGAAGTTGCCCGACGTGCCATTTCAGTTTCGCAGGGGTGGGCGGCATGAGTTTGGGCGGTGAACTGTTGTTTGCCCATATGGCGGGTGCTTTGGGTCCGGTGATCTATCTATCGAGAAGCGGGCAGGGTTCGCCTTTACTGGATGAGGTGACACAGCTGTGGCGGTTATGTGTTAGGCCCGTGGGTGGGTTTCGTAGGGCTGGTGAGATATTTGCCGGGCTTTCCGTACCGACAAGTGTAGTAAACGAACCAGAGCAAGCAGCGAAGCTAGCCACGGGAAAGCGATTGTTGATTGACTGTGTTTCAGAAGACGTTTTTGCGTTGTTGGGCCGAGGCGAACGAATATCTGAGACCGGAGCGGCAGCGGTAAGGGTGAGAGGCGTATTTGACGGCCACCTTTCGGACGAATTCTCTCAGGTTTGGGAATGTAATAAGGGCATCGAACGGATATATTTGCGAGAGAGCCTGAACAGTGACTTTATCCGGATGTTTGCAGAAGAATTGCGTACCGGGCGGATTGATGAATTTGACCAGTTCCGCGCTTTTTTTACTCAAAGGAAATGTAGGATCAACTCGGTACGGCATAGAGCCCATTTAGCGGAGGCCCATTTCCACCCAGTTATTGCCTTGGATCAGCCCGATGACTGGCAGCATGATGTAGCGTTGGGGGAAGACAGGTTAGTTTTTGCTGGCGATGCGCTGTGTGCTTTGATCTTGCCTCAGTTTGCTGCCGCGCCAGCGCCATTTGGTTGCGTTGTTGAAAACCTGCCAGAGGCCGCACCTAACCCTAGGCTGAGGTTTGATGAATTTGATGAATGGAAGGTTCAGGAAACGCGGCGAAAGTCTCGTTGGATAGCAGTGGCCTATCCGGTGGCCAAAATGCCTTCGGTCGTTGTTACATTTGATATTGAGGCCAAGGGCGCACCCAATGCCGAAGTAACCGAGTTGTGGAGCGGGCTTACCCGTGATCGCGGTGATTGGGAGGAATGGGATGAAGCCGATGCGCAATTGAAGCTGGAGGAAAGCTGGTGACGCCCAGTTGCTTGCTTATTACCGATGCCTCACCGACTGCCTCTGGTGGGCCAGAGTGGCGGCGCTATTTGGCGTTGGCGGAGCATTACAAGACGGCGGGATACCAGACTTTTGGCCTGCTGGCGCCGGAGCAAGATTTGGATTCCGCGTCGGTACATTGGCTTAGACGGGCGACGGACCAATGTGCAGTTTGTAACGGTATTGAGGTAGCAAGTACCGTTGCAGCATTGTCTGAGCGTTATAGTTTTAGTGTTGCACATGCCGCATCCACACGTCTTGGCTGGGCGCTTGGTGCTGAGCAGGCTGGCCTTGTTCGGATTGTGGATATGCAACAGCGCCCAAAGGTTTTGTATGACCAATTGGGCTGGTCACTATCAGATGAAGAGGAAAGATCTTTCTTTAACCAAACAGACCTAGTGATTACCGCTGATCGCGCGGATGCCAAGTTTGTTGCGGAGTTAGGGCATGAAGCTGTTGAGGCCCCGTTATTAAGAAGAGGGCGCAGGTTACAGCACCCCCCTATTACTGGCGGACGATTTTTGGCGGGGTTGTGGGTCGAAGAATCCGCGACGGCCATTGAAGCGGTAGATGCTTTTTTCCAGACCATCCGTGAAAGGGGCGGTGGTGCAGCGCCGAATTTTGCGATTGCAGGGCCAGGGGCATCTAAAATTGAGCTGCCTGCCTTGCCTTTTCCCATCACAGTCACCCCCCCTGAGATGGAAGAGCGCGTTTTTTATCGCAGCCTGGACCTGTGTATTGCGCCGGACCTTCATGGTGGGGCGCCGAGGTTGGATGTTATGTCCGCGTTGGAAATGGGGGCAACGCCGCTCGCTTCTTCCAGTGCTTTGACAGGGG
>JBMYPG010000120.1:0-10229 GCA_049600095.1 Pikeienuella sp.
GCGCGGCAACAACAAACACACTGACAAACAAAACGTTTGATGCCAATGGAACGGGTAACTCTCTTTCTAATGTTGATGTGGCCGACCTCGCTGATGGAACAGACGGAGAGTTGATTACTTGGGATGCTTCGGGCAATCCTGACACGGTTGCCGTTGGTACATCCGGCCACGTTCTTACGTCTAACGGCGCTGGCGCTGCACCTACGTTTCAGGCTGCGGCGGGAGGCTCCGGCGATGCCTGGGGTGATGCGGTTGATGCGGACGTTGTTCCAGATGGCGACGGAACGCGCGACCTTGGTTCTACCGGCACACGCTTTGCGCAGTCTTATGTTGATCAGTCGTATGTCACAGAAGGCTTTATTGTCACAGAAGCGGCTGACCACCCGGTTACACCTAGTGCCGGTATTGGTCAATTCTGGGTAAGCAATGCGGCCACTCAGCAGCCTATGTTTACAGATGACGCAGGCACAGATAGAACGCTTCTGACTGATGACGGTACTGCCTTGGGCGCGGTTGCTATGGCCTCTGGCGATACAATCATCATTGCGGATTCTTCAGACAGCGACAACCTGAAGGAAACGACGCAAGCGCAATTTATCACTCAGATGAATATGGCCGTTCTTGGCGCAAATACCTTCACTGGAACGCAGGACTTCAACGGCCAGCAGGTTGAGGGAATGCTTAACAAGGTGGTCGCGTCTGTAACTGGAACGCTCACCACAACCGCGCATTCCGGCAATGTTCTGGAAACTAGCGGCAACGTAACGGTGCCAACAACAGCGGGATTTAACTGCGTTTTGATTGCGGGTGGCGCTCATACGGTCACATTCAATTCAACCACCTCGGCGGCTATGGCGGCGGGTGATCTGATGACCCTCATTGTAGAGGACGCAACGACCATTCACGCGGTTCTTACGGCTGCAGCAGATAAGGTGACGTTCTCATGATGTTAAAACCAATCAGCTTTCTACGAAAGGCAAGTGGCGGCGGCGGTGGCGCAGTTACTGGAACATTCGTTGATGGTGTTTCGGCTCTGACAACCGACTCCGCCACGCATACGCTTGACCTTTCCTCGTGCAGTACGAATGACGAGCTGGCGATGCTCTGCGTCAAGGCATCCGGTGCGCAAACAACTGGCATGACCGGGCTGGACCTTGAAGGCATTGCAATGAATCTAGACGACAGCACGTCAACCACAGCCTCGCGAGCTAAAGCCTACGTTTTTAGGGGGCTATGCCCTGCGGCGGCGGCTGGCAATGCTACTGCGGATTTTGATGGCACAATGTCCGGTGGAAATCATTGGGGTGTTTTTGTCTGGAAATTGAGCGGAACGCCCACAACCGAGACAGTCGGAAAGAACCAATACACCGACAACACCGATCCTCTAATCGGCGATGTTTCGGGCGTTGACGCCGGCACCATTATGTCAGTCGGTATTCAGGAGGGCGGCAGCGGTTCATTCACCTGGAACGTTGGGACGGAGCGGGCAGACTTCCACTATGCGTCCACAAACGACATTGTGTCCTGCATTGACTACGCTGTCACAGCAACGGGCAACGTGGACATAGAGGGTACGCACGGTTCAACTGGCCATGGCGCAATCATTTCATTGGCGGTGTCCTAATGGCAGCTACTCGCGGCGTATATCGCAAAGGCGATAATGTTTATGTATTTGGGCAGAGTTTGTCTGACTCTTATACTCTCGACCTACCTGCTGCGAGTGGTGGGGGTACTTCCACTTTCACAGTAGTCAACTCTCTGACAGACAGCGGCGTGACCGATACGCGCGATATCATGATCGGCGAAAACATCGGCCTTGCTATTGAGGGTAATGGCGGTTGGACGGTAACGGACGAAAATGCGGATATTGCGATCGTCGTGGATTGGGACGACGCCGGCGCTACGCTTGACTTCTCAGTCATGGGGTCGAATAGCGCGGAGACAAGTTACGGTCGCGTCAGTTCGCACTCCTACAGCACAACGGGAACCAAGACGGTCACAATCACCAGTTACGTTTATGGCAGTTCTCCGAAAACGCAGACGGTCACTTTTGACGTGATTGACCCAGATAGCGTTTCATGGACCCACGAATACTATTGCGACTTCAACGGTTCAACTACAGGAATGCCAGCCGAGGATAGCGTTGTTACGCACATCCTGAGCCATGCCGATTACGTGGGCCAGTCGCTACTATCAGCAGGTGATTTGGTACGGTTTTATTTCCGTAATGGGACAACACATACGCTTGCGCCGACGTCTGACGATGATGTGCGTTTGAATGCTGACATTGTTTATTTTGACACCTTCGGGACCGGCAGTCGGGCTAAGATATTTGCAGGCGGTACTGTTCACGCAAGAATGCGGTTCTACCATCCAAGAGTCACAGGGCAGAGGGTCTGCATAACGGGCTATGAATTTGACGGGAACTGGTCGCCTGTTTCAGGTGTTTACAGCGGCGCAGATTTGGAATGCTTTTTCAATGACCAAGATGATGTCTACTTTTCTATGTCAAACTGCACCCTGACGGGCGTTGGCTATGCCTTGAGTTGTGGTCAAAAAGACAACGCCGTAATGTCGATGTATAATGTACGCAATAATGCTACGAGTTGGCAGGATTACATTGCGATTTCTGGCGCTGATTGGTTCCTTGTGCAGGGCGTAGAGGCGTTGGCAGATCCATTAACCGGCATTGGCGACATTAAAACCGGCACGTCACCAGACTGGGCAGACCATGCCCCATTCAGAACGTCCAAGTGCCTTTACCTCGGCGCGGATCAGATATTGGGCGCACTTGATCATGGATGGTCGCCATTAAGCATTGACAGAGACAGCCAGCCCATATTCCGTTTCCACTTCAACGACGCGGACGGGGCGGTTACAGGCTATCTGGCTTCATGGCAGCGCTGTGACATGCGTGGAAGTCGCGGTATTGTGACGGGTGGTCCCAACGGAAGCTCTACAATCACATCCACAGGAACGGGCATCATTGAACACTGCAAAATGCTTGGAAACCGTAGCGCCGGCACACAAGCGGCGGTGCTTGCGGGGCTTCGTTTTGGTGGCTTTGTTGTGCAGAACAACGTTTGCGGCATGGCAGACCTTGACCACTCGCAGACCAAGAATAACTGCCACGCGGTTGATTTAGACCTGCAGGACTCGACAGGCATTGCTACAGCCGTTCAGGCGCAGCCTAGCCTTGTTAGGTTCAACACCTATTTCTGCGAATATGTGAACTCTGGACAAGATGGCCTTATGGTTAGCGAGGTTGGCGCGAATTGGGATTTGACAGAACAAAACAACCTTGTCTCGGTTGAGGGAATGCAGAACGCGGCGACATACCTGGATGCGGATAACTTCTCTACAGGTGATGATTTCCGTCCGGTCACAGGAACGTCTGCGGATGATGACGTGTCCTCGGGTGACGTGCCGTATTTTGACTACACGCACACAGCGCGGGGCGGCACTACCAACAAGGGGGCGCATGATAGCCCGTCAACGATCAGCACGGCCTCTAGCCCGTCCTATACATCGGGGCTTACTATTGCGTCTGTGGCTGGCTCTAGCACGCAATACCAAGTCACAGATCAAGGCACATGGTCGAACTTTGACCCTTACCTTGTCTCGTTTGATTGGCAGGTTGATGGTGCTGATCCGGCAGCCGGTGCGGCCTATGCGCAGTTGCCTTATTATCGGGTGAATGCGTCGGATCAGCCGGGAACGCTAACTTGTATTCTCACGGCGTCCAACTTCGGGGCCAGCACGGCAACAGGTACAAGCAACGGCGTATCCATTTGAGCCTGCGCTAGAGATCTGGGTACAGCACCACCAAGACAACCACGCCCGCAACCTTCCACCAGGTTCGCGGGCGTTTTGCGTTCAGGCGCTCGTAATGCGCGTCAATCTCTTCCTCGGTGTAATCGTTAAGACGTTTACTCATTATTCGGCCCCAATCAGCGCTTAGAAATGGTGCAGCTTTTCGACGTAACTGTGTCGAAGCCTGGGTAGTACTGTGGCTGCTCGTTCACTCCGATGGTCATGAAGTGATTGCAGTATCCGGCAGGGTCTTTAATCCCCATACGGGTACGTTCGACTGAGTGCGTCTCTCCGGCTGGATTGGTCAGGGTAAAGGCGATAGTGACGATTACGTTTAACATTTGTTTCTCCTATGGGTTGGTTGATGGACGTTAAGAATTTCGGAGTAGATCGCGGCCCAGCGTTTCCGCGTGAGATTTTGGAATTCGTATGGTAATATCCCAGCGCAGGGTTTTCGGGTTGTAGGCTTTTAGCTTCACATATGAGCCGTTTGGGTCTTCGTTCAGCATGCCGTCGCAGCTACTCACAAAGTCCAAATCATTGATCTGCATTTCGGTTCCTCTCAGCGGCGGTTGTTGGATTTAGGCTTTTCGGTATTCGCCGCACCAGTCATCGGTTTCGTGGGTGTTCGGGTAAATCGGGGATGCACGGCGGCTGATCGTTCCTTCGCCACCTTCGCCATATCTCCCCGGTTTGATGCTGAACGAAAAGTCAGGCTTAGGCGGGAAGCGTCGGCAATCGCCATAGATGTGACCGGGTTCGTGTTTGAAAAAGTGTTTGCATGTTTTGCAGGTCATTCCGTACCTCGGCGTTTTCAGGATTCAGGTTGCGCAGCCTTCATGGCCGCTATTCTTTGGGTGTTGAGCCTGCCACAATCCCAGTCGCAGTGTTCGGTCCCTGCGAGGGCGCATTGCCCGCCTGGCATCAAGCCACACTCTTCCTCGAAGCACTCGCAGGGATGCTGGCCACACAAATCGCACAGCATATCGTCGGTGATTACGTCCTCTGGCTCACAATTGTAGACGGCTATTGATTTGGTGTGTGTCATGATGCGCGCAGCCCTAGAGCAACTCTGATTTCGGCTTTGACCCGTTCGCGTGTGGCCGCAGCGACCATTTTGCAAGCATCTATGATGCGTTCCGCATGATCCTTATCAATCGCGCGAATATGCCATCCCTCGATAACTACTACATACACTCCGCTGTCGGTCTCTTCTGGCTTGAGGATGCTTGTTGATATTGTCATTCCGGCCTCCGGGCGGTTGATGGACGTTCTAAAGATTATCAAGCAGCGCCTTTGGCGCGTCGGTTGCGAGATAGATTTTCTTTCGCGGGCAATACTTCATCGCTTCCGGATTGCTCTGGTTAAATTCTCTGAAATCGATTGCTGCCTGTGCAGTCGATATCCCGAATTTCCGCACCATGTGGACACGGTTGATGAAACCGTAAACGGTCAGCATTTCGGCTATCCAGACTTGGCGTTGATTTGTGTACCAGTTCACGGTTCCGGCCTCCGGTTGGTGTCAGATTTCGGTTCGGCGGCTTCGAGCAAGGATGATGTGATCTTGTCACCCTGCGCATCCTTGAGCATTTCCCAATCAATCTCGCGGCCACACTGAGCAATAATCGTGACACCGACCTTGTCAGCCAGCGCCTTTTCGATAATCGGCCCCATCTCGACAGCTTTGAATGGCCCGAAGCGGAAAACAAACGACCCAAATCCACCGACAACCCAGTATTCCTGAGCGTCCTTTAGGGCTTGATATGGGGTAAGGTCTTTAGTGTCGGTCATATCTCTACCTCGGGAGTTGATGGATTTCAGGTTGGTAGTTCGCGGCGGTCGATTTCCGCACGAATTTCTTTGATCAGCGTAACTTGCCGATGGTGGATGTCTTTGCCCCAAGCATTGATCTTTGTGCGCCACATTCTCAGCGTCTCATCATCCATCTGGCCGATGGGCGGCACGGCTTCAAATACGTCATATCCGTTTGCCTTTAGGTGTTTGATGGCTTGCTGGGTGTTCATTCCGTACCTCGGGCGGTTGTGGGACTTATGCGGACAGATCAAACTGAACGTCCGCAAGTCTGTTTTCAATAATCGGCCAATACTCTGGCTTCTTCTCAGATCCAGTCCATTTCCGGCCTAACCGATCACAAACCACAGCAGTGGTTCCAGAGCCAAGAAACGGATCTATCACAAGGTCTCCTTTGTCGCTGGTAGACAGCACAGCACGCCGCACAAGTTCTTCTGGAAACTGGCAGGGGTGGTCGGTTTTTTCTGGGTGGTTGTGCTTCACATTCGGAATGTCCCACACATCGCCAGGGTTCTTACCCAGCGGGTTGCCAGATAACTGGCCCTTCTTTGGGCCTTTGAAATAGCGCTTATTTGGATACTTGGAAGGCGTCCGAACTGGATCTAAATTGAATTTGTATTTGTCACCCTTGGTGAACCAGAGGGCGGTTTCATGTCTGCCTGAAAACCTATGCTTGCAATGCAGTCCGTGATTAAATGACCATACAATGCGGTTTCTTAACTTTAATCCCAACTTGGAAAATATCGGATAGGTCAGCACATCAAGCGGGAATACCTCACCAGACTTGATCGTGTTTCCTACTTGCCAGAATATCGATCCGCCGGGGGCTATAGCTCTATCTATCAGCAATGCTACGCGCTCAATCCAACCCAAATAATCCGTCATGTCAGTCTTTTTTTCGTACTCTTTGCCAATATTGTATGGCGGCGAGGTTACGCATAGTTGCGCGCACCCGGCGTCAACCTCAGACAGAAACTCGATACAGTCACCTTTAAATATCATTCCGTACCTCGGCGTTTGTTGGATCAATCTTGCGGTACAATCTCAGTATAGAACTGACGCGCCTTGGCAACGCCACGATACTCAGCCTTTACCGCTTCGCCCTCGCCAATAATCACGATTTTCAGGTTGCGGTTGGTCTTGGTGTGTGCGCCGCACGATTGTTCAATCTGTGAATTGCTGTAGTCGCTCAGTGTGTCGGGGTATCCGCATTCCTTTTCCCCCGCGTTGGCGGTGGTGGCAATCAGGGCGGCTGTGATAATGGTTGTTCTAAGCATTGCTTTCTCCTATGGGTTGGTTGGTAATGGGGGAGTTGTGGGATTCAATTTCAGTTACAATTCGAAGCACCAGCGCCAGGATCAAAGTGGCATCCGCGCTGACACCTCCGAGCGCGCAATGATCCATATGATCTGCACGGGCCTTGATCAGTTCCCAGCTCAACGGGTCAAGCGCGTCCGTTATCTCGCCTTCGGTGTATTTGAGTAGTTCTTGACGAGGTTCACTCATTCCGGCCTCCGGGCGTTTTCAGGATTCTTGGTTGGCGGTAATTGATTCAGCCATATAGTCGACAATGCGTTGTGCCGCGCGCCGCGCTTCGGTCTGAGCGTGGCTGTTACCGCCCTCGACCCAATCATCCACTGGTGGCAAGTTGTCCACGATCAAAAATGGATCACACGCCCACTTCATGGCCTTGTAAACGATCTTGGCTATATCATCATTCATATCTCTACCTCGGCGGTTGTGGGACGTCAGGCTGCAACCGGATAGCCGTCATGTACGACGCCGTCCAATTCGCGGCCCTTGGCCTTGATTTCAGTTTGGTTGCGGCCTTCCCATTGCTTGAACAGGAATGGCACATCTAACTCTGCACACTGGTCACGCAAGCTGCGGAACCAATCGGCATTTGCTGGTCGGTATTTTGTCCCGCTTTCGCCGCCAGTGATGAGCCAATGCAATCGGCCAGCCCCTATCATTTCGATAGGCCCTAGAAGTGGTTCGCAGGAGAAAAACCGAACTTGCGCCGGAACCTTGGCCAGATGTGGCCAACGCCTATCCCATTCCGTTTGGTTCTCAGCCGTGGTCCCAAGCCACACATTGGAATAGCCGTCGCCCCAATCTTCGGGCAGCATCTTTGCGATATTCTGCGGGCGTTTGGTCAACAAAAGCCAATCCAAATCCGGGCATTGCTGGATCAGATGCCAGAGTTCGCGCCGCCACGCTGGCAGGATGGATTTATGATTGTCGAACACATCAGCCAGAGACGCACAGAATACGCGATAGCGGACACCTTTGGCCCTTGCTTGCTTCTGCCATTTAACAGGGTTTCCCCACGTCTTGGTGCGCGTCCGGTCAGCGCGTGGCCCCCAACGTTCGCCACCAAAGCGATGATCCCATGCTTCTGCATAGCAATGGTCGCAAGCTGGGCTTACTTTGGTGCATCCTATCCACGGATTGAACGTGTGGTGCGTCCACTCTATGCCGCTGTTCTCAGCCATATCGGGCTTCCTTATTTTTCGAAATTCACTGTGCAGCTTTTCGACTTCACTGTGTCAAAGCCGGGATAATATTGCGGCTGTTCGTCCGCGCCGATTGTCATGAAGTGATTGCAACGGCCAACGGGGTCTTTGATCCCCGCCAAGGTGCGTTCAACTGAGTGCGTCTCGCCTGCTGGATTGGTCAGGGTAAAGGCGATTGTAACTAATACGTTCAACATTTTTTTTCTCCTATCGGTTGGGTGAAGTAAAGCGACATGGCGATTGGCTGCACTTAATTGTTCCTTTACTGGTATTCCGGCAACGCGCGCGCGCACGCCGCTCTGATTTGATCTTTAGTCATGAACTCAGGGTCTGCCGGATGCTTTTGCTCGCAGGCCGTGTGAATACGACCGAGCGTGCGCCACATTTTTTCAACTACCTCCAGTGGCAGGTCTTTAGCCTGTTTGTAGTTCCACCATGGTGTGTCGGTCAGGATTTCTTTCGTATCGTCCATGTCAACGTTCCTCATAGTTTTCTACTTTACTTATCTATTATCTACACCCAAAAAAGGTGTATGGCAAGAAAAGAATAAACCCAAAAAAGGTGTAGCAATTTGCGAATCAAATGATATACATGTCACATGTTGGATATGGCACGAGACCCCGCCGTTTGGCGCAAAGAGCTTACCCCTTCCGAAGTGAAGGAATTGGAACTTGCTGAGCGCACCAGGGCGGCGGCGGTTGATCAATACAATTCCATTTTCAAGCGCCTAAAGAACCGCTGCATTCAGAGGGTTAGGGCAAAGATGGAGAAGGGCGGTGATGGTGGCAAAAATGAAATCTAGAGTTGCTAGCGCTGAATCAAAGGCCGAATCTGAACTTGCTACCGCCTTAGCAAAGTTGGATGGATTGCCAAAATTCTGGCCGTTGGTCGGTACTATTATTCTTGCTCTTGTGAGTGCTATCGGTCTCATTTTTGGCATTCTCTCATTTGCAGGTGAACGTTTTGATGGTGGCTTATCTGCGTCGTCCATTGTTGATGAAGTTGAGGATAGGCAGCGCGTCATGGATGCAAGGCAAGACGAAATATTGCTTCAAATATTAAAGAGGTTACCCGAAAATGTCGAACCTGAAACAAGCCCGAAAGGGCAAGATTGAAGAATTGACCGGCGGTGCTATCACGCTCAATCCGCCGCGCGAGGTAACTGAATGGGAAGCGCGTTTGAAGCGTGCAAAATAAGGAGCGGTGGTTTTGAATATTGGTGTCGACTATGGATCGGGTGAAAGAACGATGCTGTTTGTTCAGCCAGCAAAAAAAGGCAAGGTTTTTCGTGCGGTGGCGCTACAATCCGCGCTCAGAGAATTAGGGAAGGCAGCAAGCATTGATTATTGTTTTCTCGTTATTTCTTCGGATGGCATCGTTGATTTCAACGAATTGCCAGATACACATTAAGGAGGCTGCGGCGCATGAAAGATAAGCTCATACGTGAACTTGAGGCGCAGAAAGTTGATAGTGAGAACTATATCAGTGACCTTACTGAGCGGGCGGCACAGGAAATTCTACGGCTCCGGGCCGAGGTGATGCGCATCCACTCTGATCGACAATACATCATCGGATTTAACGACGGCTTCGAAAGCGCGGTAGAACAATCGCAGCCCCAGCCATTGAAGATTGCAGATACACATTAAGGAGCCTAGCCAATGGAGTACCAGAAATTCGATGACCTGGACTACGCACCTGCGTATGGCACCGTTGATGTTTCGGGTCGTGTAGGTCAATGGTCGCTGCCGGTATCGATCAAGCAAGGTCGGGCGATGGAAGCGGACGGAATACCCGTTTGCTGGGTCTATGGGGCGATACCTGCGTGGGCGGCGATTCCAGTTTTAGGACCAATAGCGCTTGCGGCGAATCGAGTGTTTTTGCTGCCGTCCAGGATTACAAAATAAGTAGCGATTGTGAAGCCGAATAAGAAACCCCCACCCAATCGTGACTGGGCAGGGGGGCATCTATTCAGTCCTTTAATATTAGGTTCAACCATCGCCATAACCATAGCCAGAGCCATAGCCAGAGCCATCGCCATAGCCAGAGCCATCGCCATCGCCATAACCATAGCCAGAGCCATAGCCAGAG